>JBDRVE010000026.1 GCA_039801725.1 candidate division WOR-3 bacterium
CAGGGTGGCAAGAGAAGGGGAGCAAATATGGGGATATTAAACTACAACCATCCGGATATTTTAGAATTTATTACTGCCAAATCAAAAGAAGGCGTATTAACCAATTTTAATATCTCGGTGGCAGTTAGTGATGACTTTATGGAGAAGGTATTAAAAAATGAAGAGTATGAACTAATAAATCCAAGGAATAACCAGGTAGTTAGCCATTTAAAAGCAAAAAATGTTTTTGATTTAATTATTACGCAAGCCTGGTCAACCGGAGACCCTGGTTTAATTTTCATTGACGAAATTAATCGCCATAATCCTACTCCCCAATTAGGTAAAATTGAGGCAACAAACCCTTGTGGTGAACAGCCCCTTTTACCTTATGAATCTTGTAATCTTGGTTCTATTAATCTGGCAAAATTAGTAAAAGAGAAGAATGGTGAAGTTTATTTTGATTGGGAAGAGTTTAGAAGGATAATTCATTTGGCGGTCCATTTTCTGGATAATGTGATTGATATAAATAGATATCCGATAAAAGAGATTGAGATAATGACCAAAGGGAATAGAAAGATTGGTTTAGGAATAATGGGTTTTGCTGATATGCTGATAAAATTAAAAATTCCTTATGATAGTGATGAGGCGTTGACTTGGGCAAGTAAAATTGCTAAATTCTTAACCGAAGAGGCAAGAAAGAAATCTTGTGAATTAGGTGAAAAAAGGGGTTCTTTTCCTAATTTTGAAAAAAGCATTTACTATAATAAATTTAAGGCGTTAAGAAATGCTACTGTAACGACAATTGCGCCCACTGGTACATTAAGCATTATTGCTGGCTGTTCCAGTGGTATTGAACCAGTATTTGCCTTATCTTATGTCCGACAGGTTATGGGTGGAATGAGATTATTTGAAATCCAAGAAGATTTTGAAAGAGTTTTAAAAGAAAGAAATCTTTATTCTAACGAATTGATTAAAGAGGTTGCCCAGGTTGGTTCAATAAAGGATTTTAAAAATATTCCGGAAGATATAAGAAGGATTTTTGTTACCGCAATGGATATTTCACCAATCTTCCAAGTTAAAATCCAAGGTGCTTTCCAAAAATATATTGATAATGCTGTTTCCAAGACAGTAAATCTACCAAATAATGCCAGTTTAGAAGATGTCCGAGAAGTATTTCTGACTGCTTGGCAATTAAAATGTAAAGGAATTACCGTCTTTCGTTACGGAAGCAAAAAAGAACAAGTGTTATACATCGCGCCGCCGGAAAGAGGAGAGTTTCTAACAATTCCCGAAAATTATTCTGGACCTTGTCCTACCGGTGATTGCGTAAGTTAGGAAAGTTAAAAAAGAGGGCAAGAATTATTATTAAAAGAGTATAAAAAGTTGCGAAAATTAAACCAATTAATAATTTCTTCTTAGAATATTTTTCTTTAGATAATAAATCTAATGTGCCTTTGTATATTAAAAGAATTCCTAAAAGATTGGTTAGCCAATAAGTTGCTATAGTTATTGGCAAGAAAAGTTTTCGAGAAATCAGAGAAAATAGAAAACCAAGAAAATAAGAAATTGGGATATTGACAAAAGCATCATTCCACCAAGAGAAAGGAGAAAGGATATAACCGATAGCTATCAAAATTCCGCTTTTTAATTTTCGCCACATAAAAAAATTTATTTATTTGGATTAAACAAAAGAAATAATGGAGGCGGCGGGAATTGAACCCGCGTCCGGAGCGTTTCGGACTTAGGCTCTACATGGTTAGTCGGTTTATTTGTCTCGCAAGGTTCTTCGCCAACCGACAGGCAGAACCTTGCCAGTTGCCTTTATTATCCAGCCTTTCTTCGGCAACGAAAGAAAGGCTTTAAGCATCCATTCGTTAACCTCAACTTAGGTCGGATGCGAACCTAAGCGAGGCTGCTGCTTTTCAATTAAGCAGCAAGTGCGTAACTACCAGTGTTGGCAGTTGTTTTTTCCTCTATTTTTTTCGGTAAAATAGAGGAAAACCGCCATGCTCCTAAGTCCCTCAATCCGCTCCGTCGAAAACCCGTTCGCCCCCATATCTAATTATCTCTAATTAAATATAGCACAAAAACTATAAAAAGTCAATAAGAATAAATGTTGATAGGGGTAGGGGGTATATATATGTAAGTTCTTATATATCAAAGACTTATATAGTGATAGGGATAACCCTATGACTATCTCCTATATAGTATCTTATAGAAATGAGTATGGTATATAAAGTTTTAATAAGAATTTTAAGTATTTATAAGATTAGAAGGGAAAGTAAAATTTATTTTATAATGCCAAGCCAATCTCTTAATAAGAAAGTGAGCCGACCAATGAGTAAGGAAATTCTTGCCATTACCGTATAGCCAAAGGAGGCACCAAAGCCAAGCATAATAAAGATAATTCCTGAGTAGGAAAGATGTTTAAGTATTCCCTTTCTTTCGGTTGAGAAGAAGAAGTAGATAATTGTCGCAATAACACCAAAGAAGATAATAATTGAAGAGATGCCATCAAAAAGGTTTAGGAAATTACTTCTTTGTAAGATTGTTGCCTTGGTCTGTTCAATGATTGATGCTTCAATTGTTCTTGGTATTGCCGCACCAGCACCATAACCTAAAACAAAGGCAATCGGAATTCTTACTAACCAAGATAATCTTGGGATAAATCTTGTAAAATATAAGGCACCAATAAAGGCAAATATTAGAAGATATAATTTCTCACCACGCGAAACAGGATTTATCAAACTGGGAACTAAAATTCTATGCCAATAGAAAGTTATCGCATAACCATTTGTTATTCCAACAAAGAGATGTTCGCAAAAGCGATAAAAGGGGTTATCTTTGTATAAGAAAGAGAAAATTCCTAATGTTAAAAGTGCTGCTATCCAAACCCAAATATCAGTACTCATTTCTTTTTTCTATAAAAATAGATTATATTTCCAATAATGATTAATATAATAATTGTAATATGGGCAGTAGTTTGGGCAGACATTGCTTCGGTTGCCTTTCTTCTTTTTGTCTTGCCGAAATGTTCTTCTAAAAGTTCTTCATATTCAGCACCACCACGCATACCAGCAAGGAGACCGGTTAATTGTCCGGAATTTAGATAAGGATAATAATCAGCAGCGGAAACTGCAGTAAAACCAGCACCAACTTTTACACCAAAAGTTGTCTGGGCATAAGTAACATACCACATCGGTATTGCTGAACCAGAAATAGAAACAACAATACCAACATCCCGATAATTTTTTATCTCTTTTAATAATGGTAAGGTATCAGTTTTATTTCCATAATAATCAACGGGAAATACTTTTGTAATACTTTCTCCCATACCAAGCAAAGGAACTAATGGTGGTGTTTGCCAACCAAGAAAGACATAATCTCTGCCATAGAGAATGCTATCTTCCCTTGTTTTTGCCTTTTCGTTAAACTCCTTTAAAACAACTTGTAAAGCATCTTCGGCTAATCCCAAACCTAATAGAGTTAGGGTCAAGACACCAACTTTTATTTTCTTATAGAAGGCATGTTTCAATAAGGCAATCGTCATTGGATGTAATTCGGCTTCGGTATCGGGTGTATAATCAACCGAGATTAATAATGCCTTATCTTTTGGTAGGTTGTTGATATAATAAAATAGTTTCTCAACTGGTTTCATTGGTAGTGGTTTTAATTTAAAGGGTCTTAAAAGGGGAATTAAGATAACCAATGTTAAAATTAAATAGATAATTCTTCTACTTGCCACCTAACCAACCTCTTTCAATACCTAATAATATTTTTAAGGAAGTGGACAAAACTCCTAATGTAATACCGAATAGCATTCCCCTTTTTGCTGCAGTATTAGGGACATCTAAAATCCATTCAGAGATATAAGGTAGTTTCGGAATCAGTCGAGCAATAGGTGGAACAGAGGCAAGCATCACAATAAAGGCAGCAACTAATAACAATATTGCTTCTAAGTTTCTTGCCCGAAATGCCCGATAGGCTGCTGATGCCATAAAATAGGCAAGTAAAGAAAACATTGTCGCACCCAAAGGAATTGCCATATTCACATAGATTGTCTGAATATCAAAAGAGAATTTGCCAATCTCCATTTTGATAAGTCCTCTGCCATCAATACCGCCAAATAAACCAATAAAGGCAGTCAAGAAAAGGGAGATTAAAGTTACATAACTATATTCCCAAAACTCCCTCTTTCTTTTTATCTTCTCCCAATGATGGCGGATAATACTACCAACTCCTAAAACTAATGAAAAGGCAAAGATAATTCTTAAAGCAGTATTTCTTAATTCGTTATCAAAATTTTGGACTGCCTTATGGGGAACATAATAGGCAACCATACCAATTATTCCCATTATTAAACACAAAATCAAAGGAAACCTTACCTTCATTTTATGACAAAGTTAAAAAGCAAAGAAATTATTGAAAGAAAGGTTAAAATAATGATTATTAAGAACTTTCCATAATCCTGACCTTTTAAAGAGCCAAGTAGAATAGGTTCTTTTGAAAGATAGGCAGAGGCAGCATAGAGTTCTTCACCAATTAATGTATAATCACAGGCAACAATAAAAAATGGTAATTGGGTGATTGAATCAGTAGCAGCAATTTGGATAGCACCAGTTTGGGCACCGGTTTCTGCTAAAATTAATGATTCAGCATAAAAGTATCCACAAAAGAAATTGGTTGCCGGTCTTTCTCTCACCATTATTCCATCAACACCAGCCGCATAAGCAAATTGGGAATCCGTTAGATAAAATACCGAATCGGGATTAAAGGCATCAGGTCGTCCAACACTCGTATAGGCTTCTTTTACTATTTCTCGGGCAACCGTATAAACAATTGGGTCATTATTCGGAACAATCAATTTCACATCATACTGGGCAATCTTCTTGGCAACTTCCGAAAGGATATTTAATGCCGCAATTGTTGCTACATCCGACATCCCACTTAAACCAGGAACAAATAAAACTGGTTTGCCCATCTCTGTTGCCCTGCCAACCGCTTCTTCCACCGCACTTAAACCGGCTATCCTTCTAATAAATAACTCAATCTTTCTTGCCCTTTTTATAAAATATAAAATCAAGAAACCAAAGAGAAAAAAGGTCAATAGAATGATTAATTTACCTTTATTAAACCATTGGGGATAACTTTTTGCTGGTTGAGAGATTTCAGAAAAAACCTTTATTGTATCCTTGACAGCTGATATTTGATAATAATAATTTAAGTTATCTTCGGTATTCTCATCTAAGAAACTATTTCTATTTGGACCAACAAAACCAATCTTATAAAAACATTCTTCCTTTTCACTTCTTCTTAATATCTCATAACCATCCAAAATTGAATCCGAAGGAGATAATTGCCAAGTTATTAAAATCTTATTTCCACCATCATTAGGATTGTCAATGGCTTTCACATTTTTTGGCGGTTCAACTATTAAGTTAAAAAGAAAGAATAAAAACATTGTTTAAAATTATAAAAATTTCAAGATAAAATTCAAGTATATACTTGGTTGAACGTATCGTTACCAGCGGTAAGATGGCAATAGTCAGGGGAATAATAATTTAATCTAAAATAATAACTGGAAAATTAGCAAAATTCACATTTAAAAAAGTTAAATTATCTAAATCTTCTCTTCCTATTCATTTCTCCATTGACATTTCAAAAATTTTAACTATTTCTTTAGAATTAAGTAGGACTTAAGTAATCCATAGAGATAGTGCTCCTGATTTAGAAGGGGAAAAGAGATAAAAACTTCAAAGGGATTATTAGAAGTATAAAAACTAAATTAAATAATTTCAAGATATCTTCGACCTTAATATCCCTGTTAACTTGATAACCATATTTTTAATACACTTACTATAAAAATTATTTGATTTTTTATCCAAAATTTTTATAATGATTATTAACAAAACTTTATAAAAGGAGGAGAAATGGTTAAGGTATCAAAAGAGTTGTTGGATATGTTAAATCAAGCAATTGCTCGGGAATTACAGGTTTCTATTCAATATATGTGGCAACATGTTCAATGGAAAGGGGTAAAAGGTTTTAGCGTGAAGGATGAGTTGAAGAAAATTGCCATTACCGAAATGAAGCACGCAGAAGCGATTGCTGAAAGACTTGTTTATCTTGGTGGTATCCCAACAACCAAACCCGATCCAATCTTTGTTGGCAATACTTTAAAAGAAATGTTAGAACAGGATAAAAAAGATGAGGAGAATGCGATTACCCTTTATAAAAAGATAATTGAGAAGGCAAGAAGTGAAAATGATGAAACAACAAGAAGACTTTTTGAGAATATCCTTGCGGATGAAGAGGAACACCACGATACTTTTACTTCCCTTTTAGAGGAGTTATAAAGAATAATAAAAAGGAGTTAAAAAATGAAGAAGTTTTATCAATTACCGCCTTTACCTTATTCTTTTAAAGATTTGGAGCCAATTATTTCCGAAGAGCAATTAAGAATTCATTATGAAAAACATCATCAGGCATATGTGAATGGTGCCAATGCGATTTTAGAGAAATTGGATAAGGGAAGAGAAGAGAATCAGGATTTAGATATCAAGGCACTTTTGAAAGAACTCTCTTTTAATATTGGTGGTCATCTCTTACATTCTTTATACTGGTATAATCTTATCTCTCCAAGCAAGGCAAAAGAAGTTCCCGAAGGTGTGATAAAAGAGAAATTGGAAAAAGAGTTTGGTAGTTTTGAAAGGTTTAAGAAAGAGTTTATCAAAGCAGCATTAACAACCGAAGGCTCGGGCTGGGCTTGTTTAACTTATTGTAAACAGACCGATAGACCAATTATTATGCAGGTAGAAAAACATAATACTAATGTCTATCCAATGTTTAGGATTTTACTTGTCTGTGATGTCTTTGAGCATGCCTATTATTTAGATTACAAAAATGACCGAGCAAAATATGTAGAAAACTTTTTCAAAATTATCAATTGGGAGGCAGTAAATAAGAGATTGCAAGAGATTTTAGGTTAGAATCTAATCTTAAAAATTATTTAGATGAAAAGGGATATCTTTATCTTTTTATTAATTATTGGTATTGGAAATTTTTTTACTTACGGTTCAGAGGTTTTAGGAAAAGAGAAGAATACTCTTGAAGATTTTAGCCGTAACGGAGTATACTTTGAAATTGGTGGTCAAGGGTTAATATTTTCTTTAAATTATGATTATCGCTTTATTACTAATTCTACATTTAGAATAGGCGCTTCCTTTTTTCTTTTTGGCTATGGTTTTCCACTCTCTTTGAATTTTATTACTGATAATAATTCTTCTCATCATTTTGAAGCAGGGATAGGCGTAATGTGGTTAAAGGCTTCTTCTTTGTGGGGAGAGGCTAAAAGTGAATTTATTCCAAATTGTTGTTTAGGTTACAGATATCAACCAATAAAAAAAAGCGTTCTCTTACGAGTGTCTTTTACACCTTTTTTCAATTTTAAAGAAGAAAGAGATCGTTTAGGAAACCAAATAAAGAAACTTGAAATAAAACCTTGGGGAGGTTTTTCAGTTGGCTTAACTTTTTAAACCGTTACTTTTTTATAATATGAGAGTAAAAATAATATTTCTTTTTTTAATATTTTTAACTTTTTTATTTTCTCAAGAAGATACCTTAAAAGAAGAGAAACCAATAAAAGAGAGAAATTACAGAAGTTATTTTATTGCTTCAGAAGTTGTTTTAGGTATTGGGATTTACTCTTGGACATTACCTTTGGGTCTTGGTTTAAAAGATAGATTAGCAGTTGCTCTCGGATTATGGACACCGGCAATTTCCTTTTTTGCTTCTTCGCGGGTTCGCAAGGTAAAAGCAAGTGGTACTCCTTTACAATCTTTCTTTGGTGGGATTGGTGGCCATTTACGAGGGTTTATTTTTGCCGAAGATATCAAAAATCCTTATATTGTTCCTTTATTTCTAAGTTTAGGGGAAAATATTGGTGGTTATTTTGTAAGTGAGAAACTTAAATTTGGTGTAGAGGACGCTTGGCGATTTTTTAACTTTAATCTATTAGGAGTATTTCATGCAGGAATGATACACATTTTGACAGAAGAAAATTGGAAAGATTATAAATATTTCTATCTTATTTTCTCTGCCTTAGAGGGTTATGGCGGTAGTATTCTTTTGAGTAAAGAAGATAATATCACTTTTGGCGATGCCTTTTGTGAATTGGAATATGCCCGATTAGGAATAACAAGTCCGATAGCCTTTTTAGGTGGTATGGAATTATTGACGAATAAAGATTTCTTTAATAAAAATTCTGTTGCCCTTTCTTCTTTGCTCGGTAGTTGTCTCGGTTATTATTTTGGATATAAAATGAGTAAAGAAAGGGATTTATCTTTGGGCAAGGCTTTATTGGTATCTTTTGCGCCCAGAATGATTGAAGGAATAATTTTGGGAACAGTGGTTTTGATTGCTTCTGAAAATTGGGATAGAACCAAATGGGGGATAACTTTAATTACTTTAAGTATCGCTGACCCAATCGGCACCTATCTAATAGATAAGAAATTAAATGAGTAAAAAGATTTTAGAAATTAAATGGCAGAGATTGGTTTATAAAGGCGAAACCTGTCCAAGATGCGACCAAACTGATAAGGAATTAAAGAAAGCAGTTTCTTTTCTTTCCCAATCTCTTCTTTCTATGGGAATTGAAGTAATTTTTAAAAAAGAAGAAATTTCTCTTTCCGAGTTTAAAAAAGACCCTTTACAATCAAATAAAATTTTGATTAATAACCTTCCAATAGAAGATTATCTTTCAGGAAAAGTGGGAAAGAGTCCTTGTTGTAGTGTTTGTGGTTCTTCGGAATGTCGAACAATTGAACTAAATGGTAAGGTGTATGAGAGTATAACTGCCGATATAATTATTAAAGCCGCCCTTCTTGCTGTTTCAAAGTTAATTAGAGAAATATAATTTCGTTCATTAATATAGCCAGTTTTTATATTCTGGTAAATGCTTCATATCTTCATATAACCATACCATTCGGTCACAAAACCAGATTTTACTAATAAAACTTATTATACCACCTAAAATTGTGGGACTTAATTCTAAGGTATATAAACCATAGATAAAAAAGATAAATCCAATTAGTCCAACTATTGATAAAATATTCGGCAGAGTACGATGATGTTTGGGAATAGGTATTTCTTTACGATTCGTCCAAACCCGTTCACCTAAGACTGCTTTTGATGCCCAATTATTAGTGCTTTTTGCTTTGGGAAATATTCTGGGATTAAGCCATAACCAGAATAAAACAGCAATTATTGGAATAAGAGACCACCAACCAAACCATACCCTACTCCAAAAAGATATCGCCAAAAGAGGAAGCATAAAAAAACGGGAATAAACACTTAGAGGATTAGCATGTCTCAGCCACATTTCATCACTATTAAGTTTAAATAAATTACTTATTTTTCTTTCCCATCCCATAATCCATTATTATGGATAGAAATATTTCTCTTATCAATATTAAGTTTATAAACCCGATTATAATATCTTTACAAAACTGGAATAACTCCCTATTTTTTTATCCTTATCTTAATTTGATACCTTATTCTTTATCCTATTCTTTTACTGCCTCGCTATTAATAAATAGAGATTAAATCCTATACTATCTCCTATACAACCCCCTATTTAATAAAAAAATTCTCCTTGTCTTGCTAATTTATCTCTTAAGAGACCTATGAAAGGGATAATTATTTAGCCATCAAATAAGAAAGATGTTAAACCTTAAGCACCTCCTATTTAGGTTTATTTTTTAATAAAACCTTCTTTGTTAACCTTACTAAATATTGGTATTTTAATTTACAATAATCATAACCAAAAGATAAACGATATATTTTCAATCTGTTCATAAAATTATAATATCTTACTTTTGGTGATAACACAAGATTTCATAACTTTTGTTAACCCTTTTAAGGTATCTTTTATCATATATTCTTCCTTATATATAGACGAAAAAAGAGCCCCAAAGGTTACCACTTTTTTATTTATTGACATAAATATAAATATATATTAAAATTGAAATTAAAAAGGAGGAGATATGAGAAAGATTTTATTTTTAATTCTAATATCTCTTTTAGGAATTTTTTTGTGTAAAAAGAAAGAAAATAAACCGCCAGAAACACCTAAAGTTTTTGGACCAAGTTACGGTTATGTTGATAGTGCTTATGAGTTTAAGGCAACAACCTTTGAACCAGAAGAAGAAAGTGTTGCTTTTCGTTTTGATTTTGGCGATGGTAATATTTCCGATTGGACTAATTTTATAAAGAGTGGCGAGACAATTAAGATAACCCATTCTTTTTCTCGGGTTGATTCTTACTATGTAAAAGCCCAAGCAAAAGATATTAAAGGTAATATTTCTTATTGGTCTTTTCCCCATTCTATTTATATTTCGGAAAGACCTTTAGAAAAATTATGGGAGAAGAATTACGGAGGAACTGGTTGGGAGTATGGTTATAAGATAAAAGAGATAAATAACAATTATTTTATTGTTGGTGAAGCAGAGCATAAGGTTTATCTATTAAAAGTTGATAGAGATGGGAATCTATTATGGGAAGGTAGGTATGGTCCAGATAACGGAATAAGTTATGGTTATGATATTATTATAGCGCGAGATGGTAATTATCTTATTTGTGGTGCTACAAATGTGAGAAATGGAAGGTATGACGCCTATCTTATAAAAGTGGATAATAATGGTAATCTTATATGGGAAAGAATTATTGATTTAAATGATAATGATGATTTTGGTTGTGTAATTAAACCAGCAAAAGATGACTCGGGTTATATAATTTTCGGTTATGAATATAACGATACAATAAGTTCTCATGATATTTTTGTGGCAAAGGTTGACGAATATGGATATTTATTGAGTAGCATTGGTTTTGGTGGTAGATTAGATGATTATCTTTATGATGTTTTAGAGTTGGAAGATGGTTATTTAATTTGTGGTTTTACTGAATCTTATGGTGCTGGTGGTGGAGATGTCTATTTAGTAAAAACTAATTTTAATGGTGAGCCGAGATGGGATAGGACATTTGGCGGAGTAAATTGGGAACGGGGATATTCAATAAAGAAAACCAATGATAACTCTTTTATAATCTGCGGTACAACCCAATCTTTTGGTAATGGTAGTTATGATGTTTATGTTTTAAAAGTTGATGAGAATGGTAATCTACTATGGCAGAAAACCTATGGTGGCACAAATTGGGATGAAGGTTATTGTATTGATTTGGCTGATAATGGTTATATCATAACTGGTTTTACCCGTTCTTTTGGTAGCGGTAATGAAGATATTTATGTAATTAAAATTGATGAAAATGGTAATTTAATATGGCAGAAAACTTATGGTGGTAGCGAACAAGATAAGGGAGAATGTGTAATCCAAACCGGAGATGGTTATTTGATTTGTGGTTATACTTGGATTGAAGGAAAAGGTTTTGATGTCTATTTATTAAAATTGAGAAGATAGAAGATATTTAAAAGCCTGTAGACTTGCCTTGGCTCCTTCGCCGCAGGCAATAATAATCTGTTTATCTTCAACCGAAGTGCAATCACCGCAGGCAAAAATACCTGGTACATTTGTTTCGCAATTACAATTGACAATAATTTCTCCTTTATCATTCAAATCTAAAAATCCCTTTAAGAACTCGGTATTTGGTTTCATACCGGCTTCAATAAAAACACCGTCAACAGGAATTTCGTATTCTTTATTATTTAATTGATCATAAACCAAAATACCACTAACTTTTTCTTTTCCTAAGATTGCTTTTGGTAAATGTCTTAAAAGGATATTTACATTATTAAACTTATTTAATCTCTCTTTTAATATATAATCGGCTTTTATCTCACTGCGGACAATTAGATAAACTTTCTTACAAATCTTAGCGAGTTCAATGGCACTAATCACCGCAGAATTACCACCACCAATGACCGCGGTATCTTTATTTTTAAATAAAGGAGCATCACAAGTAGCACAATAACTTACTCCCCTGCCTAATAGTTCTTTTTCATTAGGCAGATTTAATGGTTTGGGACTTCTGCCAGTAGCAATAATCACTGTTTTACCTTGATAAGTTTTATTATCAGTAGTTTTTACCAAAAAGATATTATTCTCTTTTTTAATATTATTCACCTCTATTCCTAAACCTAAAGAAATGGGAAAATTGGTTAATTGAGTAGTAAATTTTTCTGCCAGTTCTTTACTGGTAATATATTGAAAACCGGGATAATTTTCAATTTCACTGGTTAATAAAATTTGACCACCCAAATCCTTTGTTAAAAGTAAAATACTTAAATTTTTTCTTGCGGAATAAATTGCCGCAGTTATGCCCGCAGGACCACCACCAATAATAATTAAATCATATAAAAAATTTTCTTTTGGTTCTTTTAAATTAAGTCCTAATAAAGAAAACATCTATTTTAGACCGATAATGTAATCGTTTTCATCTAAATCAATATTTAAGGCATTAGGATTTTTAGGCAAACCTGGCATCAAAGAGATTTCACCAGCAATCGGTACAAGAAAACCAGCACCGGCATTAATATTTATCTGATTGATAGTGATATCAAAATTAGTTGGTGCGCCAAGAAGGGCAGGATTATCAGATAAAGAATATTGGGTTTTGGCGATACAGATTGGTAGATTATTGAAACCCAAGGCATTAATTCTTTCAATATCTCTTTTTGCCTTTGGAGTTAAAACTACTTGGCGGGCACAATAAACTTCTGTTGCTACTTTTCTAATTTTTTCTTCTACTGGATCATTTAAATCATAAGTATAATTAATCTCACTTTTTTTCTCAGTGATTTTAATAATTTCTTGGGCAAGTTCAATCGCTCCTTCGCCCCCATTTTCATAGACATCAATCACACTAAAAGGCACTTGTTGAAATTCACAATATCCCCGCACAACTTTTATCTCTTCTCTTTTATCACTGGCAAATTTGTTTAAGGCGACCACGAAGGGGATATTAAATTTTCTGAGAATTTCAATATGTCTTCCTAAATTAGCCAAACCTCTCCTTAATGCCCTTATATCTTCTCCCAAGCCGTGATGTTTTAATGCCCGAATAGTACAAACTAAAACTGCTCCATCAACCGGTAAATTACCGATACGCGAAACAATATTAATAAATTTCTCGGCTCCCAAATCGGCACCAAATCCTGATTCCACCACCAGATAATCACAAATTTTTAATCCAATCTTCATTGAAATAATACTGCAGGTTCCAGTAGCAATATTGGCAAAAGGTCCGGTATGGATAAAGGCCGGAGTATGTTCAATTGTTTGGACAATATTTGGTTTTAAAGCATCTCTTAATAAAACTGCCATCGGTCCGTGGGCTTTTAATTCACCGGCGGTAAAAGGTTTACCATCTTTTCTAAAAGCAACCAAGATATTAGCCAATCTTTTCTTTAAATCCTTTAAAGAGGTTGCCAAAGATAAAATTGCCATCACTTCCGAAGCAGCAGTAATAATAAATCCATCTTCTCTTGCCGGACCGTTAAGTTTTCCGCCCAAGCCGATTACAATTGTTCTTAAACTTCGGTCGTTCATATCGATTGCCCTTTTGAAAAGGATATCTCTTTCGTCAATTATCGGTTCGGCACCAAAATGGATATGGTTATCCAAAAGGGTTGCCAAAAGATTATGGGCACTGGTTACTGCGTGAATATCGCCGGTAAAATGGAGGTTGATATCTTCCATTGGCAAGACTTGGCTATATCCACCACCAGTGGCGCCACCTTTTATTCCGAAGACCGGTCCTAAAGAAGGTTCTCGTAAAGCAACGATTGATTTTTTGCCAATCCGCCAGAAAGCCATTGAGAGACCAATGGCAGTAGTTGTTTTCCCTTCACCATAGGGAGTAGGATTTATTGCGGTAATTAAAATTAATTTACCATCAGGGTTGTTTTTAACCTTCTCATAAAATTTTAAAGAGATTTTTGCTTTGAAATTACCAGAAGGTAAAAGAAACTCGTGAGGAATATTTATCTTGTCGGCAATTTCATAAATAGGATATAAATGAACTTTACGGGCAATTTCTAAATCAGAAAGCATTTATTTTAAATTATAGTTATTTTATTCTTCTTCAATAATTATCGCACTAACCGGACAATCTTCCGCAGCCTGTCTTACGCAATCTTCGGCTGCTTCTGGTACTACTTCCATTTTTACCCCAGCAGTATCACCTTGCATTTCAAAAATATCTGGGCAAGTATTACAGCATAGTTCACAACCGGTACACAGTTCTTTATCTATTCTCACTTTCATTTATCCTCCTTTTTAAAAATAAATTATATAATTAAACTTGAAAAAAATCAACAATTTTTTAAAATTAAATGTGAAGAAGAAAACCGAAAAGAGAAAGATTAAAAGAAAATTTTTGTTTGCTACCGATTTTGACCAAACCCTCTCTTTTGATGATACTGGTGTTCTAATCTCTTTAGAATTAGGAATTCCGCCCGAAAAGTTTTTGAATAAGGTAAAAGAGATAAGAAACAGAAATATTACTCAATTAGGTGGCGAACTTGCCTATCTTTTGGCTTATGACCCCGAATATAAAAATCGGGTAACAAAAGATTTCTTATTAAAAATCGGGGAAAAGGTGAGGTTGAAGGCGGATGTGGATATTCTATTTAGGACATTACAAGAAGGCATTGAAGATTGTGAATTTGTTTGCTATGTCATTTCCGCCTGTCCGGATTTAATTATTAAGAAGTCAATGAGTAAGATTTTAAAAGAGGAGAATATTTTCGGAACAGAATTTAGATACGATGAGCAGGGAAGGATAGTTGAGATTTTAAGAACAGCCGCTGGTCATGGTAAGGCAGCAATTGTTGATTATCTTGTTGAGAAGGAACATATTCCAAAAGAGAATGTGATATATATTGGTGATGGTTCTTCTGATATCCATGTTATGCTTCATGTAAATGTTTATGGTGGTTTTACAATTGCTGTCTCACCTTCACCTTATTTAGGGCATATATCAAAAAGAACGGTATTATCAGAAAATGCCCTGTCGGTTCTTTGTCCGATTTTAGAAGATTTATTTGGTTATACCGAAGAAGAGATAAAGAATTTTTATGCAAAACTGGGGCACCCGATCTATGAATGGAATCGGGCAAAAATGGAATGGCTTACCATCGCTTAACTCTTCTTTTTATATCAATATTTCTCTTCTGTCAAAAAGAGATTCCTATCGAAAAAAGTGATATTATCTTTGGTAGTTATTTTAGAATAAAAATTTTTACCCAAAATAAAGAAGAGGCAGAAAAACATCTTGATTCTCTATTTATTTTACTTAAATATTATGATTCTCTTTTTTCTTATTTTAACAAAAATAGCGCCCTCTCTTTTATCAACCAAAATAAAAAGGCAAGATTATCCAAGGAATTAAAAGAGATAATTTTATTATCCCAAGAAATAAGGGATAAAACTTTTGGTTATTTTGATATTACAATTGCTCCTTTGATGGAGATTTGGGGATTCTATGATAAAAATTATAAAAGACCAAGAGAAGTAGAGATAAAAGAGATAAAGAAATTTATTGGTGAGAATGCTTATCTAATAAGAGAAGATTCTATTTTCTTAAAAGAAAAGACAAAGATTGATTTAGGTGGTATTGCGGTTGGTTATATCCTTGATAAACTTGTTTTATTTTTGAAAAGTAGGAATATTAAAAAAGGGATAATTGATGCCGGTGGCGATATTATTGTTTTTGGTGATTTTAAGGCAAGAATTGGAATTAAAGACCCAAATAAAGAGGAGATAATAAAGACAATTGAGATAAAAAATGGTGCCTGCTCTACTTCTGGTGATTACTATAATTATTTTAAAATTGGTGATACTATCTTTTCTCATATCATCAATCCGATAACCGGTGAAGCAGAGAGAGCATTAAATAAACATCGCCAAGTTACTGTAATTGGCAAAAAAGCAATAATCTGTGATGCCCTTTCTACGGCTTTATTAATTATGCCCGACTCATTAAGAAATAAGGTATTAGAGAATTTTAAAGACTATAAAGTAATTTTCTACTAATGGTAGTAGCAAGATATTATAAAAAATTAGAAGATAATAAGGTGCAGTGTCAACTTTGTCCAAATTATTGTATAATTGCTCAGAATAAATATGGTCGTTGTTTGGGAAGAAAAAATATTGAGGGAAGACTTTATGCAATAAATTATGGAGAAGTAGTTTCTTATGCAATTGACCCAATGGAGAAAAAACCCTTATACCATTTTTATCCTGGGAGAGAGATATTTTCTGTAGCAACTTATGGTTGTAATCTTTTGTGTCCTTTCTGCCAGAATTGGGAAATCTCCCAGAACCGAGTAAAAGGAATTTATCTCTCACCAGAAGAACTAATAAAGATTGTAGAAAGAGAAAAATGTGAATTTATTGCCTACACTTATACTGAACCCCTTATTTGGTTTGAATATCTCTTAGATGTAATGAAATTGGCAAAAGAGAAAAATATCAAAAATGTTTTAGTTACTAATGGAATGATTAATGAAGAACCTTTAAGAGAACTTTTGCCCTATATTTCAGCAATGAATATTGACCTAAAATCAATCAAAGAAGATTTCTATAAGAATTTTATTAAAGGAGATTTGAAAACAGTATTAAGAACAATTGAGATAAGTAAAGATTTCTGCCATATTGAGATAACCAATCTAATTATACCAACAAAGAATGATACCGAAGAAGAGATAAAGGAACTTGTTTTATTTATCAGCAATTTAAAGAAAAGTATTCCTTTACATTTTTCAAGATATTTTCCCCATTATAAATGTTCTTTTCCACCGACACCACTAGAAACCTTATTGAAAGCCTATAATATTGCTAAGGAAAAACTTTATTACGTTTATTTAGGAAATGTCTTTGGTGTTAAAATTGGTCAGGATACTTTTTGTCCGGATTGCGGTAATTTACTAATTGAAAGGAATTATTATCATATTAAAATTATTGGTTTAGAAGATAAAAGATGTAATAAATGTAAAAGGGAGATTGAAATAATTTTGTGAAGGAGGTAAAATGGGAAAGAAGACCGTACCATTTGTAATAATTATTATTTTAATTGGCGGTGTTTTAGGCAGTGCCTTTTCTTTATATCTTTCCGGTTTGTTTCCGGAAGGGCAGGTAAAGAAATTCTTCTTTGAAGCAATAAAATTTGGTATTCCTAATTTTACCTTAAATTTAGGTTTTTTAGAGATAACCTTTGGCTTTTCTTTAGCGATTACTGCCTTTACCGCCCTTTTTATTATCTTTCTCACCTATTTAATACTGAAATTGTAATCTATATATATATTGACAAATCTATGAATTTTTAGTATAATATAATTTATTTGTTTGAGGACTGGGCTATGAACTTATTCTCTTTTTTTCTTTTTTTATTTCTATTTAATCAATTTAAGGTTTTTACTTTAAATAGTTTAGAAAGATTTACTAATGAAAAGCAAATTGAAAGACTTAATATAATTCCGATAGAACTATATTTTTTAAGGAATGAATATGAATCTTTTCAGATTGGAATAAAAAATGATGAGGATTGCGAAATTGAATTCTTTTTTACGAAAAATTTATTTCCTTATTTGAAGGTCTATTATGAATATTTTATTCCCATTCTTACTTCTTCCCATTCTTTGGGAAAAAGTAAACCGCAGATAGCCGAAAAGGTTCCCGACCCGTTGATACCGATAGAAAGAAGAATTAATATAAAGAAAGGGATAAATATTTTCTGGTTTGATGTTTATATTCCGGAAGATGAAGAAAAAGAAATGATTGAAGGTGAGATTAAAATAAAAATACTGCCTCAAAATCTAAATTTTACAATTCCCATAAAATTAAATATCTTAAAAGAAAATATTAAAAAAATCCCTTCTTTTAAAACCTTATTTGTCTTTTGGTTAAACCCAATAATTGAGAAGCATAGAAGTTGTGATAAATATTTGATTACTCGTCTTTATTACGAAGAGGCATTATCTCATAAAATAACACCTTCGGCAATTCCCTTGGATATCAGACCAAAAAGGATTGAGATAAATAATATTTTAGATAATAATACAAATTATTCACCTTTACCTATTTATAGTGCTGATTTTAATGTTACTTATTCTACTGGTTTTTTAGATAATAATTTAGAATATTATCAAAATAGAAATCTAAATCTAATTGAAGTTCCCTTATTTGCCCAGCAAGGTCTCTTATTTTTCCAATGGCAAAAATATTTAGAAGTTTTCTCAAATTATTTTGAGAACAAAGGTTTTGAAGATATAATTGATTATTCTTTTGATGAACCAAAACCAAGTGATTATGATTTAATAAGAGAATGGGCTTATAACCTTCATAAATTTACCAAAATAAAGAATTTAATTCTCTTTAATAATTTCTATTCCGAAAAAGTTGATGAAAGATTATTAGATGATGGAACTGGTTGGCCATCAATTGATATTTGGGTTCCAAAATTTAGTCTCCATTATTATTTCAAAGATTTCTTTAAAGAAAGGGAAAATAAAGGTGAAGAGATATGGGCATATCAGGCAGGAGTTACTGATTCCTTTACTCCCAAATGGCTTTTAGATTATCCATTAATTGAGAAGAGAGTATCTTTCTGGCTATTTTCCCTATTTGATATCAAAGGAATGGTCTATTGGGGAATTGATAAATGGCAAAGGGATGTTTATGAAGACCCGATAGTAATAATTGATGATAAAATTTATAATGGTGATGGTTATTTAATTTATTATGGTTCAAAATTTGGTATGAATAAGCCAATATCTTCAATAAGATTAAAAACAATTAGGGATGGCATTGAAGATTATGAATACCTAAAAATCCTTAAAGAACTTGACTATTCTTCTTATTTATCTCTAATAAATAAAATCGCTACTGATTGGGATAATTGGTCAAATAATCCTGATTCTTTGATATTAGTAAAAAAAGAGATTTGGGAAAGAATAAGAGATTTGATAAAAGAAAGAAAATCGGGCAGTCAAGAAAAATTCTTATTCGTTTTTAATAATAAAAAAATTGGGATAAAACAAGTTTTTGATATTACGGGTAAAAAAATAGATGGCAAGAAAATTAACAGAGGGATTTACTTTATAAAAAATAGAGATAGTTATAAATTAATCAAGATATATTGACTTTAACTTAAATTTTGTTATATAATTTTCTATGAGAAGAAAAATATTTATTTTCATTTGTTTTATTTCAATAATTTTTGCTGATACTTTGTGGGTAAGGTGGTTTGATACTTTTACTGATGAAATGGGTTTTGGTGTCGCATCGCGGTTGGATAAGATTGTGCAAGTGGGAACTGTCTTAACCGATAGTAATTTGGACCCCTGGGCAGTTATTTACGATCAAAGCGGTAACTTATTCCGAGTCGTGCCTATTGGTTTGCCGCAAGATAACGAAGCAATTAGTGTTGCTTTTGACAATAATGGAAATTTTTATCTTACTGGTTATACTTATCAATTTAGAAAATTCTTATTAAAAGATTTAATCAAGAAAAATTTTCATCCTCAATATTATTCCTCTTTCCTTTTCAAATTTGATAGTTTAGGTATTGAGAGATGGCGAAAGATAGAAGAAAACAAAATAGGTGTCGGTGTTGCAGTAGATGTGGAAGATAATGTTTATCAATCAGGTAGTTATTATTACGGTTATTTTGACTTCTTTATTAAAAAATATTCGCCTACCGGTGAATCAATTTGGGAAATAGTATTAGATAATAATCTTTATGATTTTGGCTATCGGGCAAAAATTGACCGAAACGGAAATATTGTGGTAACTGGCTTTACTGGTGATGGCAATAATTTTGATGTTTTCCTTTGTAAATTAAATCCGGATGGCAATATTCTTTGGCAGCAGACCTATGATTTTTCCCCAGTTGATTTTGGTATAGGTGTTGATGTTGACCAAGAGAATAATATTTTAGTTAGTGGTTTAACTGGTGATGTTTCTTATTATGATTTTCTTCTCTTGAAATGCGACCAAAATGGCAATCTTTTGTGGTCAAGGACTTTTAATTATAGCGATTACGATGAAGCCTTAGGTGTGGCAATTGATCAGCGAAATAACATCTATCTTTCTGGTTTAGGCGGCAATTTAGATAACTACGACTTAATCATTCTTTCTTATGATGATAATGGTAATTTGCTCTGGCAAGAAACTTACGATTTCTCCTATGATGACTGTGGCTCCGATATAACAACCGATAATTTAGATAATCTAATTGTTGGTGGTTATGCGGTAAACAACATTAACTATACTTATGACTTTCTTTTAATGAAACTAACCAGCCAAGCAAAAATTCTTGAGAGTAATAATTTAAAAAAGAAAAGAGAAATAATCACTGAAGATAAGATTTTCCTATCAATTCCAGTTTCCGATTATTACCAATTAACTATCTATGATTTACAAGGTAGAAAGATAAAAGAACTATATTCTGGTTATTTAGAAAAAAGTCTTCATCAATTTTCCTTAAAAGATATAAAAGCAAATATTGCTATCCTTTCCATTCGCAACAATTTGGGATATGTAAAAAATATAAAGATTGTAAAATATTAAACTCTTCCTTTTAGTTTATTCTGAAAAAGAGAAGAAAATTGGGATTTTGAATACTCTTTATAAACATAAAATCCATACCAATAAACTTTCTCTAAAAGAATTTTAAAAAGGTAATAATATTTATACAGTGACAAGTCATAATTTTATCTTTGTCAAATCTGATAGGTTTTATAACCTATTGAAATTAGATAACTTACACAATTTTCCAGTTTCCTGTATGGAAACTTTTTATTTTAGGAAAAATCAATATAAGTCATTGAAATTTAACTATTTAGATAGAATTTACCCTTCGGATAGGGGGCTATCTACTATACTACCTTGGAGAGCACCTTAAAGGTTATTTTTTATTATAATTTCGAATTATTTTTAATTATTCTTAATCAGAAATTTTTATAGATACTTTAAAATTTTCTTAAAATTAAGATAGGTTGTTGAGAGTTAATAATAGAAGAAGAAAATTTTAAGAAAAATCTCAATAGTAAACATATTGACTTTTTTAACTTAATTAATATAATAGTTTTCTATGGAAATGAAGAAGGTTTATGAGCCAAAGGAGATAGAGAAGAAGTGGTATTCTTTTTGGGAAGAAAAGGGATACTATAAAGCAAACCCTGATTCAGAAAAACCAAAGTTTTCAATTGTTATTCCGCCGCCAAATATTACCGGTCCATTACATATTGGTCATGCCTTGAATAATACTATTCAGGATATTTTGTCAAGATATAAAAGGATGGCAGGTTATGAGGTTCTTTGGCTACCTGGTATTGACCACGCCAGTATTGCTACCCATAATCAAATTGAAAAAGAATTAAGAAAAGAAGGAAAGACCAGGTTTGATATTGGTAAAGAAGAGTTTTTAAAAAGGGCTTGGGCTTGGAAAGAGAGGCACCATCAATTGATTATCTCTCAGTTGAAAGGATTTGGTTGTCTTTGTGATTGGTCAAGGTTTCGTTTCACAATGGATGAAGAATATTCTTATACCGTTAGATATGCTTTTGTTTATTATTATAAAAAAGGTTTAATTTATCGGGATGATAGAATTATTAATTGGTGTCCAAGATGTCGAACAGCCATTTCTGATTTGGAAGTGAAGCACAAAGAACTTGATGGTTATTTGTATTATATAAAGTATCCTGTAAAAGATAGTAAAGAATATATAGTGGTTGCCACAACAAGACCAGAGACAATGCTTGGTGATACTGCCGTAGCAGTTAATCCCTTGGATGAAAGATATAAAGATTATATTAATAAAACTTTAATTTTGCCTTTACAAGAAAGAGAGATAAAGGTTATTGCTGATGAGATGGTGGATATTGAGTTTGGTACTGGAGCAGTAAAGGTAACTCCGTCCCACGACCCTAATGATTTTATTATTGCTAAGAAGCATAATTTAGAATTTGTGAAAATAATTGATGAGGATGGCAAAATTATTCCACCAGCAAAAGATAGGTATTGCGGATTAGATCGGTTTGCGGCAAGAGAATTGATTATTAAGGATTTAAAAGAAAAAGGATTATTAGAGAAAGTTGAGAATTATAAAGTGCCGGTTGGGACCTGTGCCCGCTGTGAAACGATTATTGAGCCATTAATCTCTAAACAATGGTTTTTGAGAATGGCTGAATTGGCAAAACCGGCGATAGAAGTTGTTGAGAAAGGTGAAGTAAAATTTGTTCCTAAAAGATGGGAAAAAGTATATTTAGATTGGTTATACAATATTAAAGATTGGTGTCTATCAAGACAATTGTGGTGGGGTCATCAAATTCCCGTTTATTATTGTTTAGATTGTGAAGAGATAATGGTGGAAATGGAGAAACCTGAGAGATGTAGTAAGTGTAATAGTAAGAATATTAAAGAGGATGAGGATGTTTTAGATACTTGGTTTTCTTCAGCACTCTGGCCCTTTGCGACAATGGGTTATCCCAAAAAGACGAAAGAATTGGAAGTTTTTTATCCAACAGATGTTCTGGTTACCGATCCGGATATTATCTTTTTATGGGTAGCAAGGATGGTTTTTTCCAGTTTAGAATTTCTTAATAAAATTCCTTTTAGATATGTCTACATCCATTCAACCGTTCTGAACGAAAAAGGTGAAAGAATGTCAAGAACAAAAGGGATTGGTATTGACCCGCAAGAGATTGTAGAAGAATATGGTGCTGATGCCTTGAGATTTACCTTAACTTATTTAGAAAGCCAGTCCCAATCTTTTCGTTTAAGTAAGGATAGATTTATTATTGGTCGGAATTTTGCTAATAAGATTTGGAATGCCGGAAGATTGCTTTATTCTTATTATCAGGAAAAAGAGAATTTTATCACAGAAGGGGAAGAGAAGATTTATGATTATTGGATAAAGGAACTTTTCAACCAACTTTTAAGGAAATACGATTTTTATTTAAAAAACTATTATTTCTCTCTTCTTGCCCAAAGTCTTTATACTTTCTTTTGGAATAGTTATTGTGATTGGTATTTAGAATTAAATAAAGAGAGATTTAGAAAGAAAGAGAAAAAGGCATTAAAAATAAGTTTAGATATTTTCTATAACTTTTTAAAACTTTTACATCCAATTATGCCTTTTATCAC
>JBDRVE010000027.1 GCA_039801725.1 candidate division WOR-3 bacterium
AAAATAAATCTGTTGCTCAAATTGTAAAGGAGATTTGTAGCATACCGGATTTATTTTATTTAAGTGGTAGAAAAAATACTTGCGTGCGCGGCGGTTTCATTGCTACCAATAATAAAGAATTGTTTGAGATGATTCAACCTTGGTTACCGGTATATGAAGGATTTTTTACTTACGGCGGTATGTCAATGAGAGAGATTGGTGCAATGGCTGAAGGATTAAAAGAAATGGTTGAAGAGGATGTTGCTGGCTGTGCGATTGAGCAAATAAAATATTTTGTAGAAAAATTGGATGAATTGGGAATTCCGGTGGTAACTCCACCTGGCGGACTTGCCTGCCATTTAGATGCGGAAAAATTTCTCCCCCATATTCCCAAAAATGAATATATCGCCGGTGCTCTCACAGCTGCTTTGTATATCGTTTCTGGAATAAGGGCAATGGAACGAGGCACAATCTCCATGGATAGAGACAAAGAAGGCAGAGAATTATTTGCTGATTTAGAATTAACAAGAATCGCCTTACCAAGAAGGGTATTTAACCTTTCTCATATTGAATATGCTATTGATCGGATCCTTTGGCTCTATAAACACCGGGATTTAATTAAAGGTTTGAAATTTGTCTACGAACCACCGGTACTTAGATTTTTCTTAGGAAGATTAGAAGCCATCGATAATTGGGGAAGAGACTTATGCGAAGCTTTTAAAAAGGATTTTGGAAAGGAGTTATAAAATCTAAACTTAGTTACCAACGACTGCCAAAACCAATAAATTGCCAATTATTATTCTCTTTTTTAAAAAACATTTCTACTCCTCTAATTCTTAAATGAGAATTTTTCTGAGATTCGTAGACAATTGGGATAATATCAATATAACCTTTAGCAAAATTATCAAATATTCGAATAGTACCAAAATCAATATAATATCTTAATTTTAAACGATAAGCATATTTTTTTATCTCATCTAAATTAAGCCATTTTATCCTCATATTAGGAAAAGAAATATTATGTTCTAATTCTCTTTCTTTTTTTAAGATTACTAAATAATTTTCTTTTTTAAATTTTGGGATTATTTCACTAATTTTATTCTCATAAAAAGCTATTTCAATCATTTTTTTTAAAATCTTCTTCATCTCTTCTTTGTTTTTATTGCCATAATTAAATTTATTGTGATCTAATATTTTAGAAATCCAAACCAAGTACCAAGTATCCTTCAAATTAAGCCAATTAGTAGCAATATAATAGTAATCTTTACTTTTTTCAAAATAGATATAAGTAGAAACTATCGCTGAATAACTTGTCGGATTTATATACCTTGTTCTTACAGCAGCAATTTTTCTATCTTTTAACCATTCTTTTAAAGCCTTCGCAAAACTATCGTAACTAATTTCTTTACGAAAAGTAGGATTAAAAAGTTGATATATCGATAAAAAATTAGATTTTCTTAATGCTTGATTAAATTTTGAAGATTTTTCTAAAAGTTTAAAAAAATCAGATTTTTTATTAACATTTCCGCAATAGATCAGAAAATTTATTAAGAAAGAAGTTATTAGAAAATTCATAAATAACGGGCCCGACCGGATTTGAACCGGCGCTCTTCGCCGTGACAGGGCGACGTGTTTATCCAGGCTACACTACGGGCCCTTTTTTAATTATAAAAATTTCTTTTCAAAAGTCAATTATTAATAGAAAATAGTAAATTTTCTTACACTTCTGTTAAAACCTGTTTCTAATACTACAAAATAAAAACCAGGAGAAACCAATCTGCCGTTTTTATCTTTTCCTTCCCAACAAGCCCCAATTTCTTCCAAAATTTCTTTCTTTTCGTATCTTCCGGGAGTAGTCAATTTTTTAACATTTAATTCTTTTTCGTAAATAAGTTTTCCATTTAAATTATAAATTTTTAAACTTGCCCATTTAGAAGGATTTCTTAATCTTAAAGGAAAATATATTTTTTCATTTTCGTTCTTTTTAATAAAGGGTTGAGGATAAATATCGCCAATCGCATCTTCATAATAAGAAATAATTTTTCCCGGATAAACTTTTAATAAAGAATCAATATTAGGAATTCCGTAACCTAAGGTACAAGAAGGAATACTTTCACTTGCTGTTTTAAATAATGCTTCTTTAACTTCTTCTATTTTCCAATCAGGATGAACCTCTAATATTAAAGCACAAAGTCCGGCAACCAGAGCAGTAGCCGAAGAAGTTCCGATAGAATATTCAAAAGCACCATCTTCATCCGGCTTAGCAACAACAGCATTATAAGCTAAGGCAACTAAATCAGGTTTAATTCTACCATCTGCTGTGGGACCCGCACCGCTTCCACGCCAACAAGAAGAATCAGGCATAACTCCACCAATTGTTAAAACTCCATCAGCGTCACCTGGTGCTACTAAATATGGATTAGGCCAAGGATATCTTAAACTATCGCTTCCCCGATTTCCCATCGCAGTTACAATTATTAACCCTCTTTGAGAAGCAATACTTGCTGCTAAAGAAGTTATTGCTGTCTTTCCATCAAATTCGGTATCTTCATACCAACCCCGATATCCCAAAGAAGAAGAAATTATTTGGGCACCATTTTTCTCGCACCATTCTAAACCTTTTACCCAATTATCTTCTTCAATAATATATTCATAATATTCACCAGTCCTATATTTATACTCTTCTGTCTTGGCAATCAAGAATTCAACAGCAGGAGCAACACCAATTAAATATCGGGGAGCATAACCAGCAATCAAGGAAGCCATTCTTGTTCCATGATAAGGCTGTTCTTTAAAATCTTCATCCTCTTCGTAATCAGTATTATCATCACCCTGAGAATTATAAATTAACCAAATATCATTATCAAAATCACTAAGAAGAGGATTGTAAAGAAATTCATTGGTGTCACTAAAGAGAAGGCTTTTGTTTTTCAAATCTAAAAGATAGATATTTGAACCTTCTTCATAAGTTAAATAAATTTTATCTTTTATTAGTAAATCAAAATTACCCAAGAAAGGGATATTTTCTAATATTACATCTTTTTTCTGCCAGTTTGTTCCCCAATCGATAGAGTGAGAATAACTTAAATTAATTAACGGTGGGTTTTCATATTCTTTTAATAAAATATAGATAGTATCATTTTTATTTCTTATTTGAAAATCAGCAACATTAATAAAAGTGTTTAAACTATCTAAATAGTAATTTGTTCCGCCATCGTTAGTTTTCAAATAATATATTTTACCTTCTTGAGATAAACAAAAAAGATAATAGTCTAAACTATCTTTAAGAATAATAATCGGTTTCTTTATTTTTTGATTAAACGAATAAACTGTTTTCGTTTCCTGCCAGACAATTTCTGAACCAATAATATTTGCCTTCTTAATCTTAAGTATTGAATCTTTATAAGTAAAGGTAAGATATAATTTATTATCAGAGTATAATAAACAAGGTTCTTTACCATTTTCTATTTTAGCAACACCTTGAAAATTAGTATAATAAAAATAACCGAAATATATCTCCTTATTTTTTTCATAAAGGTCTGAGCCATCAAAGGCAACAAAACCCATATTTGATTGATTATTTGTTAGAGAGATATGATGAAAAATATAAGACCTCAAATAATAAGAAATTGATTTTATTGGCTGCCAATTATTTCTTTCGTAATAGGTATAAACCACTGTTCTTTTTGGTATTCCTAAATGTTGAGTATCTGTTATGAAAAATAACAAAGGCAATTTTTCACCATTAGTATTAAAAATATAATCCGTTCTCGGATTTTCTATCGTGCGGAAATTTTTTAAATCAGAAATAGTTTCTTTTTGAAAATTGTTAGATTTTTTTGCTATAAAAAAATCACCGCCAGCAATAAAGTCATGTTCTTTTATTACCTTAATACCTTCAACCGCTTTATTTACGGTAGTATCATCGGAACTTTTTCTCTTTCTTCTTAATCCGGTATCTAATAATCCAATTCTAACACCGGAACCATAAATGCCCTTTTTGTGAACTTTGTCTACTCCTAACATAGCAATTTGGCGATAAGAATAGCCATAAAAAGAAGTATCTTTTTTTTCTTCTTGTGTTATTTTTATAGTTTTAGGAACCTGAAAACTGATTGCTTTTAATGGACGAATATCATAGATAAAAGGCAGATTTTTTAATAAAGGTAAAATCTCTTTTGGAATCTCACAACTAACACCGTTTAACCAGTTTGAAACATATCTTATTTTTACTCCCAACTTTCTTAACTCTTCAATATATTTTTCATAAACCGGTAAGTCATAAAAGTCATATATTTCTCCGATATTTTTTAATCTTCTTTCAATTGTTTTAGGATGAAGTTTATAGTCAAATTTTTCTAAAATATTTTTATAATCCTTCTCGGTAGTAAAACCTTTGTCAGTAAAGAGTATCCAATATTTTTCATTATTCTCGCTCATCAATCTTTCATAATCAATTTTCAAAGGAAAACGATAAAAATTATAAGAGAATAACCAAAAAATTATTAACATTTTATTTCTCCTTGATTAACTTAAATAACCAAATCTTTGTAAAAAAGGAAACCAACGAGTAATAAGAAAAATTCCCATAAATATAATTCCTATTACTACGCCAACAATCCCTAAAATGAGATATAACCTACCAATTCTTCTAATCTTTGGGCTACCAGCAGAAAGAAAGACAATTCCTAAAACAATGCCAACAATTGGACAAAAGAAGGATAAAAAAGCACCGTAAACAATTCCTAATAAAGTAAAGAAGTCAATAAAAAAATTTAATTTTTCAAAATTTAATTGAGTGTTTTCGTTATTCATTTTTTTCCTCCTTTACTATTATTTACCCCGCGCAGGAGTCGAACCTGCAGCCCTCGGATTAAGAATCCGATGCTCTACCAATTGAGCTAGCGGGGCAAAATTTAAAATGCGCCCGGCGCGACTCGAACGCGCAGCCTACGGGTTCGAAGCCCGGCGCTCTCTCCAATTGAGCTACGGGCGCAGATAGGTGAGCGACGGGAGTCGAACCCGCAACCCGTGGAGCCACAGTCCACTGCTCTACCAATTGAGCTACGCTCACCATAAATTAGCGCGCCTGGAGGGATTCGAACCCCCGACCGTCGGATTAGAAATCCGATGCTCTATCCAACTGAGCTACAGGCGCCTATCGGGGAGACTGGATTTGAACCAGCGACCCCCTCGTCCCAAGCGAGGTGCGCTTGCCAGGCTGCGCTACTCCCCGATATATATTATAAATATAAAAAAAATTATCTTTTAGTCAAGTGAAAAATAAATTAACATAAGATAAAGAATATTTTTTAAATTTCAAAAAGAGTTAAAAAAGAACTAAAAGAAACTTGGTAAATATATTTGACACGATAAAAAATTTAAAAATTGCATCCAATGCAACAAATTTTTAAGCAAATTTTTTTTATAAATCCTTGTATTTCAAATACTTATCTTAAATTTAGAAGAAAGATAGGGAACGTCTCCCCCTATGGTATTATCTCCGTCTTATTAGGCATTTTAATCTTCGTTCTAATAGAAAGATTAATATTAGTTTAAATAGGCGGATTATCGTTAATTCTATTAGCACTATTATTATTAATTCTAACAAGATTATTTTTAATAATCTATAAAGGTATATCTCTAATAAACTCCCTAAGGTTATAGATGTTAATAGGAGTAGATATTCTATCTATAATTTATGAAAAATAAATAAAGAAGATAAAAATTGAATTAAAGTAAAAATTTAGATATAATTTATAAATATAAATATGCAATTTTTAATTAAAGGAGGAAAAATGAAAAAAGTAAATTTTATATTATTTTTTTGTCTCTTTTTTACCTTTTCTTTTTTAAGAAGTGAAGAAATAAAAATGGAAGCAAAGGTATATTTTAAAACTGCTGATGAACTTTTTACAAAAATGGGTGAATTATTTTCGGAATTAGATATTGCTACTGCTGGTGAAACTGATAAAGAGTGCTATATTGTAATTATTACAAATAAAGAACAATTAGAAAAAATAAAAGAAAAAGGTTTTAAAATTGAAATAACTTATCATAATATTAAAGATAAATTTAAAGAAATGACTGGTGTTGACCCTGACAATCCTCAACTTCTTAGAGATTTTGGTTATTTCTTTACCTATTGGGAAATGATTGATACAATTCAAAGTTTGGCGAATAATTTTCCTAATTTAGTGAGAATTTATGACATTGGTAGGAGCCATCAAAATCGTCCTTTATGGTGTGTAAAGATAAGTGATTATCCTGATTCTAATGAAAATGAACCGGTTGTCTTTTTCAATGCTGCTACTCATGCAAGGGAACCAATGGGAGTTTCTATACTTATTTATTATATGACCTATTTATTAACCAATTATGACCCAACAAATTCTGATAATTTAATAACTTGGCTTATTAATAATCGGGAAATTTATTTTGTGCCAGTTATGAACCCTGATGGTTATGTTTATAATTCAGATTCCGGTGGTACTTCGGCCAATTGGCGAAAAAATAGAAGGATAATTCAATCTCCTTATGTTGGTGTTGATTTAAATAGAAATTATGGTTATAAATGGGCATATGATAATATTGGCTCTTCACCAAATCCAAGTAACGAAGCTTATCGGGGACCAGAAAGATTTTCTGAACCCGAAACCAGAGTTGTAAGAAATTTTATGTTATCTAAAAAGATAAGGGCACAGATTGATTATCATACTTATGGTAGATATAATATGTATCCTTGGGGATATGATACTTTTACACCACCTGATGAAAGAACTTTAAGAGAAGTTGTGGATTCTTTTAGATTATATAATAATTATTCTGCTTCCCGAACAGGACAAATTGCCAAGGTTTTATATACTGCCAATGGAAGTTCGGTAGATTGGGAATATGCTGATACTTTATGGGAAGGCGAAAGAAAGTTCATTACTTACGCTTTTACTATTGAAGCTTCTACTAATGATTTCTGGTATGGTTGGAATGATAGTGCCTTTATTAGGCAAGAATGTCAAAGAAATTTAGGAGTAAATATTTATCTCACAAAAGTTAGTGGTGCTTTCTTAGAACTAAAAAATGTAAAAATTTTTGATTTTTATGGCAATCAAGATAGTATTTTAAATCCAGATGAATCTGCCTATATTTATCTCACGATAAAAAATCGGGCAATCCATCCTATTGATTCTGCTTATAATATTCTTATCCGACCGATTACCGAAAATCCCTATTTAACTATTGTTGACACTTTATTTAATCTTCCAAATATTATGAGAAATGATAGCCAAATTGGTTACTTTAAAGTTTATTCAAAACCAGAAATTCCGTCAGAAAGTATCGCAATAAATTTAAATTGTAATTACTTAGATGATAACTATTTTCTAACCCAATCATTAAGATTTAAAATTTTTGTCCAATCTTCTCAATTGGTAAAAGAGCAAAGAGAAAGAAATATTAAAGATATCAATAATCTGGATTTCTATAAAACATCCCTTTATTTACCAAACGGTCAGAAATATAAAGGCGAACTTAAAAGGGGAATTTATTTCTTTTTAAAGGAAAATAAAGGATATAAAATTTTGATAATAAAATAGAAAAGAACAACAATAATTGAGAAATAGATAAACCAATCACCAAACTGACGATAGATAGTATTTTTTAAAGGTATTTTCACATTACCAAAAATTATCTCTTCTTTAAATAATTTTGATTTTTGATAAATCCTACCAAAAGGATCGCAAAGCAAACTAATTCCATTATTGGCACATCTAATTAAAGGAACCCCATTTTCAACAGCTCGGGCAATTGCTAATTCATAATGTTGATAAGGTCCAAAAGTCTTACCAAACCAACCATCGTTAGTAATATTAACAATCATATTTGCTCCTCTTCTTACAAATTCTCTTATCAAATCAGGAAAAATAGATTCAAAACAGATTGCACAACAAAAAGAAGTCTTATCTGTTTGAAAAACAGTGTATTCTTCTCCCTTTGAATAATTTCCCATATCCACTGTCTCAATTAATCTAAAAATTTTTATCTTTTCATAATAAGGAATTCTTTCGGAAAAAGGAACTAAACGGATTTTTTGGTATTCACCCACTATTCCTTTTTGGGGAGCAAATAAAACCGCTCCATTATAATACCTAAATCCTTTTTCATTATTTTCATAACGAGGAGTCCCAATGAAAAGATAGCAATTATAATTATCAGCAATACTTTTCAAAAATTCTTTATAAGGTGAGTCAACAGTAATATCAATGAGAGAAGCCGTTTCCGGATAAATTATCAAATGGGGTTTTTTTTGCGCTGCTCTTTTGGTCATTGATATTAATTGATTTAATAATTTTATTTGTGCTTCTCTTGTTCCTTTCTCTTCTGGTGAGACATTTGGTTGCAAAAGAGCCACTTGGAAATGGTCAGATAACTCTTTAATACGAGAAAAATAATAGAACGTCGTTGAGAAGATTGTTATTCCCAAAAGAAAAACAAATTGTTTTTTGTTATCAGAAAATATTATTTTATAAATTAGAAGATTAATAAAAATTACTAAAGCCGAAAGTCCGTAGATTCCCCAAATAGAAGCAGTATTTAGAAAGATTAAATTATTTGTTTGGGTATAACCAAGTAATCCCCAAGGAAAACCAATTTCCGATTTTGTTCTGATAAATTCCAAAATTGGCAAGATAAATGGAGCAAGATAAAGAGAAGAAATTTTTATTAAATAAGAAAATAAAGCAAAATAGAAAGCCAAATAGAAAAAAAGAACAATAATTCCAATAAACAGCAAAATCCTTGTTGAAGAAGCAATCTCTGGTTTCAAAAAATAAAGCCACCATAAATGACCAACAGAAAATAAGAATCCATAGATAAAACCATAAACAAAGGTTTTCTTGGGTGATAATTTTTCAATATAATAGAATAAAGGTATAAGAGAAAAATAAGAAATAAAAAAGAAACTTATTGGTGCATAACTTAAATTAAGAATTAAGGGGGATAAAAAAAAGACTAATTTATTACCGAAGAATTTTGACTCTTTTGCCTTCAATTTTTAGTCTACCTTCGGCAAAAAGTCTAATTGCCATTGGATAGGCAATATGTTCTTCTTTTAAAACCCTTTCAGCTAATGTTTCCGGAGTATCTTCATCTTCCACCGGCACTATTCTTTGAATGATAATTGGTCCACCATCAACATCCTCATCAACAAAATGGACGGTACAGCCAGAAAATTTTGCTCCACTTTCAATTACTGCTTGATGAACCTTTTCGCCGTATAAACCTTTAAATGCCGGTAACAAAGCCGGATGAATATTCATAATCCGATTTCGATAATGATTAATAAAATAAGAAGTTAAAACCCTCATAAATCCCGCCAAACAAATTAAATCAGGTTTAAATTCCTCTAATTTTTCAATTATTTCTTTTTCAAATTCTATTCGCTCTTTCTTTTTATGAGAAATTACAAAATTAGGAATATTATGCCTTTTGGCTCTTTCCAAAGCATAAGCATTTTCCACATTACTAATTACACAAACAACCTTTCCTGGAATAAAACCATTTTCGCAGGCATCAATAATCGCCTGTAAATTCGTTCCTCGACCGGAAACCAAAACAGCGATCTTAATCATTTATTCAAAACCTTTTTAATCTCTTCCATTAATTTTTTAACATCAGAAAAATTAATCAAACCAACCTCTAATCTTAAAGAATGATTAACTATCCCGATTCCAACACCAGCACTAATAATTTCGATATTCTTAATATTTTTTTCTTTTAATAAAGGAATTATTTCAGAATTTAGAAGTTCGTAAAGATTTTTATATCCCTTGGGATTTAGTTTTGTTAATGCGCCCCGAATGGTAAGATTTAATTTTTTCCCTAAATTAGGAACGGCATCCCGGTAATAATTGACAATAGCTAATTTATTGGCTGGTTCAGAAATAAAGTAAGCGATTTTCTTATATTCGTCAACGATTAAATAAATATCCTGATTAAGAAAGGATGTCCGGAAATTATGTCTTAAAGGAATTTTATTTACCAAAGCATTGGAACAAAAAGGACCAACTATTTCTTCTTTTTGTAAAATTTTTTGAGCCTGCTTATCCGCCCGCACCTCGTCAATTCCGTAATTTTTAAATGCTTGACACAAACCAATAATCTCATGGAAAACTGGTATGTTTTTAAGAATTGCGCCACTCCCAATTTTTTCACTTAAATATTCCGAAGAAATAATTAAAAATTTCTCTTCTTCCCTTCTAATCATTTTTTATTTCTAAAAAATTATAAAATTTTTCTTTATTATCTTCTTTTAGATAATAATTCACATTACCTAAAATCAACCTGTTTTCCAAAGCCCATTCAATGAAATTTTTGTGAGAGATAAAACGATAATAAAATTTTTCTGACTGAGGTTTTTGGGAAACATTATCAAGAACAATTGCAGTTGAAATATAGGGAGCAGCATTAAGATTAATTTGATAACCAGCTGGATAAATATCTCTTTCAGGGATTATTTCAATATTTTTGATATTTCCTTCGGAAAAAAACTGGTAAGGATCAATTTGGGGTAAAAATCCCATTTTATGGGCCAAAATACCCATTCCTGCGTTTTCTAAAAGATTATCCTTTTGTCCGCCTTTCATTACCATTCGGATTTGAAAATTTTTCACTTTAAACCTTTTGATCAATTCTTTAAAAACTTCTTTAACCAAAATTTTCCCAAAACCTTTTCTTTGATACTCTTTAAAAACATAAACATCATAAAGAATTCCTTTATTCCCCTCCACCTCACCAAAACCTTCGCCAATCAATTTCTCGCCAAAAAACAAAGAAACTTTTAAACCTTTTTTTAATTCCAAAATTTTTAATTCGTAATTATTCATTTTCCTAAATTAGGATTTAATCTTATTGCTTTTTCTAAATATTTTGCTGCTTCTTCTTTTCTCCCTAAATCTCGATACAAAAGACCTAAATTGTACAAACCGATATAATTATTTGGCTGTAAATTTATCAATTTTTTGTAATATTGAATCGCTTTTTCTTTTTTGTTCCATTCAGTATAAAGTCTCCCTAATTGAAAATAAATAAGAGGGTAATTTTTATTTAATTTTAATGCCTGCTGATAACTCTTTTCTGCTTGTGAAAAATCTCTTTTTTGAAAATAAGCATTTCCCAGATTAAAATAGGCTTCAAAATAATCTGATTTTAATTCCAAAGCCTTTTTAAAACTTTCAATTGCCTCTACTATTTTATTGAGATTTAAATAGATATAACCTTGATTACAATATACCTGAGATAAAATATTTCTTTTTTCTTCTTCGCAGAAAGAAAAATTCAAAATTTTATTATAAAGTTCTAAAGCCTTTTGGTATTCACCCTTTTTAGCCAGAATATTGGCTAATAAAAGATATCCTTCATAAGAATAAGGAATAAGATCGCATAAAATTTCGGCTATTTTTTTAGCATTTACCATATCTTCTTTGTTTATATAGAGCAACGCAAGGTTTTTCAGAGTTAATAAATATTCATTTCGAAATAAATTCTTCCTTTCCAGAACCTTTCTTAGAAATTCTAAATTTCTTATTGCTAAACTATAATTATTTATCTTACTGGAATAAAAATTAACATAATAACTAAAAAATTGGGTAAAAGAAATTGTAACACCAAAATCAATAGGAATATAGGAAAGCGGCGAGGAATAACTAACTTCCCAATAAATCAATTTATTATCCACTTTTATCGCTAAAAGAAAATCTTTTTCTCTTTTAATAAAACTTAATAAATAATTAAACATTTTTAGAAGATAAGTCTCAATAATCAGAAGATGAAAAAAAGGTATTTTTTTTCGTAATTGATAAAAAACAATTGCCTTTTTAAGATCTAAAAACTCCTCTGTGATTTGGGGTCGTAATTCTAATAAAATATCCCTTAGCGCGATAAGAAAATTTAAGCGATATTCTTTTTCTTTGTTTATTTGCGAAAATTTTTTATTAAATTTTTCTTTTACTAAAAAATAAATCTTACTAATTTCTGAACCCATTTCTAAAACCTCTTGTTCATTCTGAGAAGAAATAATTATCAAAGGATAAATAAAAGCGGAAGCATTGCCAATTATCTCTTCAATAGCTAAAATCTTTTCTTCCCAAAATTCTGGTTCTTTAAAAAATTCTTGGTAAGAAAAATAAGAAAAATTTAAGAGTTCTTCTATTTTTTCTTTTTCATCTTCGGAAAAAAATTTTTCTCCTTCAGCTATTTTTTTTAACTCTCGTTTTTCATTTTCGTTTAATAAGATTACCCCTTCCTTTTCTTTATTAAGCATTTCTATTGCTATTTTTTTTCTTTTTTCGATTTCTTGTTCTAAAAAAAGAAGATAATTTTTCATAAAATTAATAATTATAAATCAAATTATTAAAAAAATCAAATATCTAAAAACTTGAAAAATTAAAATTATTAAGGTAAAATTATTATTTAATAAGCGCCCGTAGCTCAATTGGAAAGAGCGACGGACTACGAATCCGTAGGCTGGAGGTTCGAGTCCTCTCGGGCGCATAATAATTTATGAAATTTAATGATATTTCTTTTATGGAGGAAGCAATAAAAGAAGCGGAACTTGCTTTAAAAGAAAACGAAGTACCTGTAGGGGCAGTAATCGTTTATAAAAATAAAATCATTGGCCGTGGTCATAATCAAATGGAAAGATTGAAAGATCCCACTGCCCATGCGGAAATACTAGCTATCTCTTCTGCTTGTAATTATTTAAAAGATTGGCGATTAAAAGATGCCACAATTTATATTACCTGCGAACCTTGCTTAATGTGTATGGGAGCAATTTTATTGGCGCGAATTAAAAAAGTTGTTTATGGAACCAAAGAAGAAAATTTTGGATTCTTTTCTAACTATCCACGAATTTATTATGCTATCAAAGAAAAAATTGAAATAATTGACGGAATAAAAGAAGAAGAAACACGAGATTTGTTAAAAAAGTTTTTTAGAAAAAAAAGAAAGTAATGAAAAATTGGAGAGGTGGCCGAGTGGACGAAGGCACGCGACTCGAAATCGCGAACCCACTTAAAAGTGGGTCGGGGGTTCGAATCCCTCCCTCTCCGTTTTTTTTATTTATAATTATTTTCAATTTTCTCTTAGGAAATTCCTATATTATAAAAAGGAACGAAAACATAAGAGAACCAAATCTCTATCAAAAGGTAATAGAAAAATTTTCTAAATATAAATCTCGTCGAAATAAGAATATATATTCTCTTTCCAAAAAACTAACTTTAAATAAAAGAAATATTGATACAATTAGAGTATTAGCAATTCGTGTAGAATTTCTCGAAGATGACGATACTTTAACAACTGGTAATGGAAAAATGGATTTAATGGGTTTTTTAACCGAAGAAGATGGACTTTATTATGATCCTCCTCACACCAAAAAATATTTTGAAAATCTTTTATTGGGTCTAAGAAATTATTTCTGGCACAACTCTTTGGGAAAACTTCATATTGAATTTAAGGTAATGCCAGAAGGAGTATTAGAGGCTTATCAGTTACCGCACCCGATGAAATATTATGGCGATACTATGTGGAAGTGGCCTAATTATGATTTTCGGGGAGTTGAAATGGGATTATGTCGACTAATGGAAGATGCTTTTACAATTGCTGATCAAGATACTAACATTAATTTCAGTGATTATGATTATTTCATAATTTTCCACGCCGGTTCCTGTGCCCAAACCGACATAAAAGGAAATTCACCTTTTGATTTATGGGCGGCAACAATTAATAGTGAAGCATTAGAATATTATTTAGGAAAACCTTATATTGAAGTAGAGAATGGGAATAAAAGAATTGATATCGCCTGTATTCTACCAGAAATGACGAGGCAAGATACTTTATTACCTAACGGAAAAATAAACTACGGTGGAATGATGGGAATGCTCGGACTTCTTACTCATGAATTCGTTCATCTTTTAGGTGGTTATGATTTGTACGATGTAACTGGTTATTCTATGGGAGTCGGCGGCTGGAGTTTGATGGGCTATGGAGGTTGGCTTGGTAGTTATGACTGTCCACCAGGAACTGTCCCTGCTTATCTTGACCCATTTCACAAAATTTTATTTGGATTTGTAGAACCAAAAATTATTAATTTCTCATCAGATAGTTTAGTCTGTTTTACTATGGCTATGGATTCTTTATTGTTTTCAGAAAAAGATACGCTACCTTTCGTATACAAAATCCCAATTTCTCAAGATGAATATTTTCTTATTGAAAATCGCCAAACCGATGTCCGTAAAAAAGATACAATTGTTGTTAAAAGAGAAAATGGAGTAGTTATTGGCGTAGAAGATGGAGAATACGATTTCTTTTTGCCCGGAAGTGGTATCTTAATTTGGCATATCGACGAAAAGATTATTAGAGAATATGGACCTTATAATGCGATAAATATCAATCCTTTCCATAAAGGTGTTGATTTAGTAGAAGGAGATGGAATTCAAGATTTTGATAGATTTATTTATCAAGATTATTATGAATTGATTGGTTCTAAATACGATCCCTTTTTTAAAGGTGGCTTTTTAGATAGTTTAACAGAAAATACCAATCCTCATAGTGATGGTTATTACGGAAAAACATATTATCGATTTTATATTCATTCTCAACCAGATACAATTATGTATTTTACTTTCCAAAATAAATTACTCAGAAAAAAATTGATAAAGAGTTTCTCAGAACCTTTATTATCACCTTTAGCAATAGATTTAAATTCTGATGGAGTGAAAGAAATCTTAATTCCTTGTTCCACTGGAACAATTTACGCTTACGAACCAGATGGTAATCCTTATTTAGGTTATGAAATCCTTTGCCAGTTGCCATTAGAAATAACGACCGATTTATCTATTGGTGATGTTACCGGTGATAGTTTATTAGAGATTGTAATTGTTTCTCACGAACGCGTAGTTATTGTTGATGCTTTTGGAAATGTTCTTTTTGATCTCGTTTTAAACGGAGAGATAAAAAGTGAGGTATTACTTTATGATATTGATAACGATAATAAAAAAGAGATGATTGTTGGAACTGAAAAAGGCTATCTATATATAATTAATGGTGAAGGAAGAATAAGAGAAAACTTTCCGGTAAAACTTGGCGGAAAAATAAAATTAACACCAGCTATTTGTGATTCTCAGATGGTTGTGCTTACTGATGATAACCGATTATATTTATTATCTTTTGATGGCAGAATAAGAAATGGTTTTCCTATTTCTCTCTCCTATTCTCCTTTTTCTTCTCCCTCTTCACCAATTGTTTTTGATTTTGACGATGATGGAAACCAAGAAATTCTTTTGTTAGTTCCGAACAATCTAAATTATAAATTGATGATTATCTCTCCCGAAGGAAATATCAAGTATTCTTCAAAAGAGATTATGGAATATCCCTCTTTTTCTTCCTTAGCAATTGGTGACGTGAATGATGACGGTAATTATGATATAATTGTTTTTAGCAAAAATAAAATATTTGCCTTTAATTATAATCTTACTTTAATTAACAACTTTCCAATTGTCTTTGATTCTACTTACCTAAAAGAAATTATTTTAAACGGTTATCTTTTCTACGAAGAAATGCCTTTTTATTTCTATACTTCACCAGTTATTGGTGATTTTGACGGTGATGAAATTTGTGATATCTTTGCTGGACTCCCCGATTTTGGTCTTTCTATTAATAAAAAACAAAAATTATTTACTACCAGCGGAATAAAAACTATTCCGTTTATTACCGATCTGGATAATGATTCTTTTGCGGAATTACTTATAACTACCGAAGATAATTATTTATATGTCTATAATACCTTTGGCAGAGAGAATAACATATTTTGGCAGACAAAATTAGCAACCCCTGAAAGGGATGGCAGGATTCTAAAGAAATTAGAAAGAAAAATTATTTCTGACAAATCACTTATCGGTGATCTTTATATCTACCCCAACCCAATTACCATAAATGACCAAAAGGGATATTTAAGATTCTCTCTTACCCAAGAAATAAAAGAAGCAAAGATTGAAATTTATGATTTTTCTTTTAAAAAAGTATTTGAAGATAAGATAACTAATCTAAAAAGGTTAGATAATGAATACGAAATTGATATAAGAAAGTTTAAAACTGGCGTTTATCTTCTAAAACTGGAAATCAACTCTCAAAATAATAAAGAGGTAAAATATTATAAGTTTGGTATTGTGAAATGAACTTTCTTTTGATAATCTTAATAATTTTTTATTCCGATTCAATTATTAGAAATGATTTTTTAATTAATGATGATAATATTGGTGGCGCAACCCAAGAAATTCCTAAAGGGGCTTCTTATGGCGGAAGAATAACGATTACTTTTGGAGATTTCCGAGACGGCAACTGTTCGCCCTATTTTTTAATTCTTGATTTAAATGGCCAAAGGTTGATTGAGGAAAAAAGGACGAGTGATGACGGAGGATTGAAATGGAAGGGTGAACCAGCAGTTGCCTTTTTCAATAATCGGATTGTTCTTGCCTGGGAGGATAGAAGAAGTTGTAATTCGGATATCTATTATCAAATTTATGATTCTTTGGGAAATGAAATCTTTAGTAATAACCGAAAGGCAAATGATGATAATACTCAAAATGATCAAAGAGGCGTATCGATCGCTTTTTTGCCTGACGGAAGATTTATAATTGTTTGGGAGGATTGGCGCAATGATTATGGCGATATTTATGCCCAAATCTTTGATGAAAATGGTAATAAAATTGGTGATAATTTCCGAGTTAATGACGACCCAGTGGGATTTGCTTGGCAATATTCCGCAGATGTAAGAGTAAAAAGTAATGGTGAGTTTATTATTGTTTGGGAAGATGGCCGAAATGGTAATTGGGATATTTACTGCCAGATTTTCGACTCTTCAGGAAGACGAAGAGGTAATAATTTCAAAATTAACGATGATAATACTTCAACTTGGCAATTTTCTCCAAGAATTTGTGTTAACAAAAATAACTACTGGTTAGTGGTTTGGGAAGATGAACGAAACGGCAATTGGGACATTTACGCTCAAATTTTTGATTCCCTAAACAGAAGAATAGGTAATAACTTCATTATTAATGATGACAATACTTCCGCTAACCAAAATTCACCAAGTTGTGCCGCTGATACCTTTGGCAATTTTATCATTACCTTTGCTTGTAATCGGAACGGTAATTCTGATATTTACAAACAAAGAATTACTCAAGAAGGAATAAAAATTGGTAATAATGAATTGGTAAACGATGATCTTTCTAATGCTTACCAAACTTCTCCTTGGGTTATCTCGCTGGCTAATAACTATCATTTAATTTTGTGGCAGGATCAAAGAGAAGGAAATGATGATATCTACGCCCAATTTTATGATGGCAATAATATAAAAGTTGGCAATAATTTTAGAATTAATAGTGATAATGCCTCTTCCCATCAAAGATGTCCATTTATTTCGGCAAATCAAGAAGTCTTTGGAATCTGTTGGGAAGACGAACGGGAAGAAGATTGTCATATTTATGCCACCTTTTTTGACACATTAGGAAATTTTCTAACAACCAATAAAAAGATTAGTGAGATTGGTTATAACTTTTTTCCTTCTTTAGCAATCAATTCTTATGGTAAATCTCTTATTTCTTGGGTAACTATTCGCGAAGGAAATACTGATGTTTACGGCCAATTTCTTACCTCTTATGGAAATTTAATCGGTAATAATTTTAAGATCAACGACGATACTAATAACAACTTTCAAGATTGGCCGGTGGCTACCAGTTTTCCAACCGGAAAGTTTTTAGTAATCTGGACTGATTATCGCGAAGGAAGGGCAACAATCTATGGACAATTTTTTGATTCCTTGGGTAAGAGAATTGGGAATAATTTTAAAATAAGTGATAATAACCAAGGAAATGCTTTATACGGATTTGTCACTGCAGCAGATACAATTCCGATATTTACTTGGATGGATAATCGGTTAGGAGATTATGATATCTATTTAAAAATCGGTAATAACCCAAGTATTTTAGTGAATGATGTAACTAACAACTTTCAAGGTTATCCAACCTGCGCTTTAAAAGACTCAATAATTGTTGTTAGTTGGGAGGATGAGAGAAATAACAATACTGATATTTATTGCCAAATTTTTAAAATAAATGGTGAACGAATTGGTAGAAATATCTTAGTAAATGATGATAATACGGAATATGACCAATATTCACCTTCAATTGCCTTTACCAATGATGGTGAGTTTATCATCACCTTTTGCGATTTTAGAAAGGGATATGGGGATGTTGACGTCTATGCCCAAAGATTTGATTATTATGGTAATAAAATCAGCAATAACCGATTAGTTCATGAGCCCGATTTGTTTTTTGGAAATAATCAATGGACTTTATCCCAAAGTATCTCAGCAATAAATGGTAATCTCGCTTTCTGTTGGGTTGACAATCGAAGACATAAAGGTTGGGATATTTATTGTAAAATTGTGAAAAAAAATTATTTGCCCTTAGAAGAAAATCAGAAGATGAAGATTATTTCTAAATTAGATTGGCAAGAAAAGAAATTTTTCTCAATAATCGGAAGGTTTCATAAAAAAAATTTAAAAACCGGTATCTATTTTGTCAGAAAAAATAGAGAGTTTAAAAAGATTGTTTATTTAAAAGGAGCAAAAGAATGATTTTGCTTTTAGTTTCTTATCTTTTTAGTTTAAATTACCGATTTTATGCCTTATCTTCGTTGGTTGTTCCGGGTAGTGGTGAATTACTTTTGCGAGAGAAAAAAGGCGAATATCTTATCTATGGTGATATTATCTTTCTCTCTTTTTATCAGACTTTTAATTTCTTAGCAAAAAAAGAGAACGAAAAGGCAAAAATTTTTGCCTGTGAGTATGCGAAGGCAAATTTTTTCCAAACGGAAAAATATTTTAATCTTTTGGAAATCTATTCTTCTAATGAAGAATATAACGAGGATGTTTTAAGGGATGCCAGAAATTTATATCCCGATGACCCAGAAAAGCAGAAAGAATATTTAAGAAAAAGAGGTTATTTTGACAACGACGCTTGGCATTGGGAAAATGATTCTTTAAGGCTTACTTACTTTAGAAAAAGAAAAGAAGCAAGGAATAAAAGATTGGTTTCTTCTTTTTTCCTTTCCGGTTCGATTCTTTTAAGGATTGGCTCCTTTTTTAACTGCTTATTCCTTAGCAAAAATAAAAATCTTTCCTTGGAAATTCTTCCCGAAGGTTTCAAATTAAGTTATAATTTTTAATATGGAAACGATCAAAACCGATATTTTAGTGATTGGTAGTGGCATTGCTGGTCTATGGTATGCCTATAAAATTGCTGATTTTGGTAATGTGTTACTAATTACTAAAAAAGAGAGCAGCGAAAGTAATACCAATTATGCCCAAGGTGGAATTGCTGCTGCTGTCGGCGAGGACGATTCACCAATTATCCATTATGAAGATACTTTAAGAGCCGGTGAAGGACTCGCCAAAGAAAATATTGTTAAGATTGTTTGTGAAGAAGGACCAAGATTGGTTTATGAGTTGTACAATTTGGGCGTAGAATTTTTAACCTATTATAACTCTGCTGGTAATTTAAGATTTGAATTGGGAAAAGAAGGAGGGCACTCCCGAAGAAGGATTGTCCACGCAAAAGATTATACCGGTTACGCAATCGAAAAGGCACTTATCAAAAAAGTAAAAGAAAAAAATGTAAAGATAATTGAAAACTGTTTTCTTGTTGATTTATTAGTAACCGAAGATACCTGTTTTGGTGCCTATACTTTTAGCCAACAAGACGGAAAATTTATAAAGATTTTATCTTATCTTACCTTATTGGCAACTGGTGGATTAGGACAGGTTTATCTTCATACAACCAATCCACCGATTGCTACTGGTGATGGAATTGCTCTTGCCTTTGAAAGGGGAGCAAAAGTCGCTAATATGGAATTTATCCAGTTTCATCCCACTTCTCTTTATGGAAGGAAAATCAATGGTCGTTCTTTTTTGATTTCCGAAGCAGTGAGAGGTGAAGGAGGAATTTTGAAAACGTTGGATGGCAAAACCTTTATGGAAAAGTATCATCCGTTAGCCTGTTTGGCTCCGCGAGATGTTGTGGCTCGGGCGATTGATAACGAATTGAAAAAGAGAAAGGAAGATTATGTTTTATTAGATTTAACTCATCTAAATCCGGAAAAGATAAAATCCCGTTTTCCCAATATCTATGAAACCTGTTTAAAATTTGGAATTGATATAACAAGAGAACCAATTCCAGTGGTGCCAGCTGCCCATTATATTTGTGGCGGAATTCTGATTAATGAGTATGGTGAGACAACAATAAGGAATTTATTATCAGCCGGTGAAGCAGCCTGCTCGGGAATGCACGGCGCTAATCGGCTTGCCTCTAACTCTTTATTAGAATCTTTAGTCTTTGCCGAAAGAGCCTACTTAAAATCAAAGGAATTGTTAAAAGAGAAAAAGGAATTAAAAGATTTTTCAATAAAAATTGATAAAATTTATGAAGATAAAAAAACTAATGAGTTGATTAGTAAGTTGAAAAAGTTAATGTGGGATAAGGTGGGTATTGTCCGAAATGATAAAGATCTATCTTCGGCGGTAACGGAACTATATCAACTGAAAGAAGAGATTGATAAGATATTAGAAAAGGGAATCAGTGTCTCCTCTTTGGAAGCCAAAAATATGATTATCTGCGGCCTATTGATCGCCTATTCCGCAAGTTTAAGAAAGGAATCGCGAGGACTTCATTATAATATTGACCATCCCGAAAAAGATGACCGCTATTTCAAAAGGGACACAATTTTGACCAAAGATGATATCTTTAAATAATCTGATTGAGAACTTCCATTATTATCTTTTATTAGAAAGAAAGTTAAGTAAAGTTTCCACAGAATTTTATTTAAGCGATACCAAGGAATTTTTAAACTGGTTAAAAAAGGATTTAACCGAAGTCTCCGAAGAGGAGATAAAAAGATTTATCCACCATCTTAAAGAGAAAAACCGGAATTCTTCAACAATTGCTCGGAAAATTTCTTCCCTACGGTCTTTCTTTTATTTCTTAAATAAAGAAGGAATAATCACTAAAAATCCCATAGAAGAAATTGAAACTCCAAAATTGAAAAGAAAATTGCCCACCGTCCTAACCATTGCGGAAATCGAAAAATTGTTTAACACTTTGGAAAATAAAAAGGATTTAGAAGGTATTCGCGCAAAGGCAATGTTCGAATTACTTTATGCTACCGGTATCCGGGTTTCGGAACTTTTAAATTTGAAGATAAATGATTTGAATTTAGAAGAAGGATTTATCAAGGTATTGGGAAAAAGAAATAAAGAAAGGATTGTTCCAATGGGCGAACCGGCAATCTGGGCAATAAAAGAATACCTCAATTTGGTACGTCCCTTACTTTTAAAGAAAAATCAAAAAGAAATGGGTAACCCCTATCTCTTCCTCAACCACCGAGGTAAGAAATTTTCTCGTATGGGTTTTTGGAAAATCTTAAAAAAGTATGTAAAATTAGCCGGCATTGAGAAAAGAATAACTCCCCATACCTTTCGCCATACCTTCGCTACCCATCTCTTAGAAGGTGGTGCCAACTTAAGAATTGTCCAAGAGTTATTAGGTCATTCGAGTATCTCAACCACTCAAATTTATACTAAAATAAATAAAGAGTATTTAAGACAGATTTATGATGCCTTCCATCCCCGAAGATAAAAAAGAAATGATCTGCCCTTATTTTAATAAATGTGGTGGTTGCGATTTTCAAGACCTCTCTTATGAAGAACAGTTAAAAAGAAAAATCGATTTGGTTAAAAAATATTTAAATACCGAAATCAACGAAGTATTCCCTTCCCAACCCTTTAATTATCGCAACCGAATGGATTTTGCCTTTTTTAAGAATGGTATCGGTTTAAGAGAAAAAGGGAAATGGTATAAATTTGTTGACATTGAATATTGTCTCATTGCCAAAGAGAAAATAAACACTCTTCTAAAAGAAGTGAGAGAGTTTTTTCACGATGTTGATAGTTTTGATATCAAAAAACATATCGGCACCTTTCGTTATGCGGTAATTCGCAGCGTCTTGACTTCCACCATTTCCATTATCCTTAACCAAAAAAGCGAAAAGAAAGAAGAAGCGGTAAACCTAATTAAAAACTTTGCTTTCGTTACTTCGGCTGATAATCTTTTAGTCTGCGAAATACCACCCAATACTGATGTGAGTGTTTCCGAACATTATTATGTGATTAAAGGCACTGATTTATTATACACAAAAGTAAAAGAAAAGGAGTTCTATTTTCATTCGCAAGGCTTTTTCCAAGTAAACGACGAATTGACCGAAAAATTACACCATTATGTTAGCAAAATTTTGGAAAACTATCCCACCAACGATGGCTATCTTTTAGATTTTTATGGTGGCGTCGGGGTCTTTGGCATTATCAATAACGAGAAATTTAAACAGGTTACTGTCCTTGATAACCATTCCTTATCAATAAACTTAGTAAAAAGAAATTGTGAACTAAACCAAATCAAAAATGTCTTGCCCCTGTTATTAGAAGACAAAAATTTGAAGGATATCCGTTTTCCTAAACCGCTTTTTGTGATTGCCGATCCGCCCCGCGCCGGTATCCACCCGAAAGCCCTCAAATATCTAAACAAAATCAAACCAGAATTGATAATCTACATTTCCTGTAACCCTCTCCAACTTGCCAGAGACTTAAAGGAACTTACCAATTACCAAATAAAATCCCTTGCCCTTTTTGACTTTTTCCCGCAGACAAAAAATATTGAACTCGTTTGCGAACTTCTCCCAATTTAAATATTTATAATCCCAAAAACAAGAATCACCCTGACCATTATTTTTATTTAAAAAATTTACCTTGACATTTTAAAAAACTTTGCTAATCTTTTAGTAGGTGTTAAAAATAAAAAGGAGGAAAAAATGAGAAACAAATATTTTTTATTATTTTTTGGTTTATTAATTATTCTTATTTTCAATGCGTGTCAAACTCAAAAAGTTAACAAGATAATAATTCCCAAGGAAGGACTTCAATTTGTTTCGGAAGATGGCAA
>JBDRVE010000028.1 GCA_039801725.1 candidate division WOR-3 bacterium
GCAATTGATGCGGCTGCCAGCAATTTTTATTATCCAGAAGAAAAAATTTATCTTCTAAAATTAGAAGAGAAAAAATTGACAAGTGAGGAATTGATTAATTATTACGAAAGTTGGATAGATAATTATCCAATAATTTCTATTGAAGATGGGCTTGCCGAAGAAGATTGGGATGGCTGGCAGAAACTTACCCAAAGGTTAAAAGAAAAGATTCAATTGGTTGGTGATGATATTTTTGTTACTAATATTGAAAGATTAAAAAAAGGGATAGAAAAAAAAGTTGCTAATTGTGTATTGATAAAACCCAATCAAATTGGCACTTTAACCGAAACAATTGAATGTATCAATTTTGCTAAAGAAAATGGTTATAAAGTGATGATTTCCCATCGTTCAGGAGAAACGGAAGATAGTTTTATTGCTGATTTGGCAGTAGCCACGAATGCCGGTCAGATAAAAGCCGGGGCACCGCAACGGGGGGAAAGAGTCGCTAAATATAATCAACTTTTAAGAATTGAAGAAGAAATACTTTAAATATTTTTTTTTGTTCTTTATCTTATTTCTTTTCTCTTGGCTTTTACCTGGACCAAATGGTTTTATTCAATATATCAAAAGAGAAAAAGAAACACAAAAATTGGAAAAAGAAATTCTTTATTTGAAAATTGAATTAGCAGTTAAAAAATTAAAGGGAAAAATAATGGAAGATTCTATTAAGAATTTATTGGATTTATTAAAGAATTATTAATTTACTATTTTTTACCTTTCTAATTCTTTCAGCAATCGTTGAGCAACTGTGTCGTTTGGATTTTTAAATAACCATTCTCTTAAAATATTCATTGCTTTAAAAGTATCGTTTAAAGTGTAAAGATAAAATTGGTATAAAGTTTGTACTGGTTCTGGTCTCATTGGCGCTATCTCTTTTGCTTTCAGATAAGATTCTTCAGCCTTTTTTAATTCATTTAAAGATTGGTAGATTAAACCTTTTTGAAGTAAAAGTTGCACATCTTTAACACCAGATTTTTCAACCGAATCTAAATAAATAAGTGCCTTTTGATAATTTTGAGCATGAATATTAAAGAGACTGAGATTATAGAACAAGATTGCTTTTTTATCAGGATCTAGTTCGAATTCTCTTGCTTTTTCTAAAATTTCTGTTGCTCTATTTATTTCTTTTCTTTTATAATATTCCTGAGCCAGTTGAACATAGAGGGCAACATAGTTAAGAAGAAGTCCACGAGTGTTTTCATCTTTTTTCACTTTTGGATCAAGCATACTTTTCATTTTATATCTCTTAAACAAAAATTCTTCGGTTTTTTCAATGTCTATCTGATTATCACCTGAATCAGCCGTGACTAATTGAACAAGTCCTTTCAAAACTAAGAAAGGCTCCACATCATAAAGATTATCTTTAGAAACAGTAGTAGCAAAATATATTTCGCAACCAGTTAAATTTTTATAATTTTTTAATACCTTCTGACGAAATTCGTGAGGTGATACTAAATAATCATCCGGATATTTTAATTTTATTCCCGAATTTGTTGCTAACATATCTCGGATAATAATATCTTTTAAAAGATAAACCCTACCATCTTTACCATACATTCCTTGTGGTAATCTATCAATTTCTTCTTCGGTAAAAGAAATTGGTGCTCCCCATTTTTTAAGTTGTTTACAATACCAGTTAGTGTTTAATAAAGAAAGGTTAGCAACCGCAACATTTCTTTTAAAAGGCACTTTGTAATTATTTACTTCTGACGGTGTCTCCTGAACGAACCATAAAGGAAAGGTATCATTATCACCATTAGTAAAAACTACTGCCTTCTCTCCTTCGCAAGAAATAAGCATATTATAACCATATTCCGCTGGTATCATATTTCCCCTTCTGGTTACTTGTGGATAATTAAAAGCGACGGGTAAGAAAGCGATTAAAGTAATAACAGCAGTAGTTGAATAGAAAGGAATTTTCTTTAATTTAACTTTTGTTAATAGATAATTTAAAAAATAATAAGTCCCCATACCCACAAAGATGGTGAAGAAAACATAGGAAAAGGCAAAGAAATAATCTCTCTCTCTTACTTCTCTAAATTTCAAATGCTCTCTTGGATCCGATGGTGAATATTTAAGATTAAGATAGGTTATTAAACCTAAAGAAGCAATTAAAAAAGAGAAGAAGATAAGTAAAAAGGACTTTTTTTCATTTTTATAATGCTCAACCATTCCCCAAATTCCTAAAATCGGAAAGATAAGACCAATAATTGCCGGTAATTTTATACCTAAAAAGATGTCGAAATTTTCTCTTCCTGCCCATTGCCAGAAGAAATAACGAATATAGAATTTTATTTGTTCAAAATAAGCAGGGATTACTCCCAAATAAGGAACCGAATTGGGATAGGCACGCCATTCATCTTCGGTTAAAAATTGGGTTTTTCTCGGCAGAAGTCTCATTGGATCATATTGTTCTCTTTTTAAGACACTAACAAAATCCCGCCATTTCGCTGGTGCCACTTCATTAATTGCCGGCTCTAACCTTGCTCTTACCATTAAGAAAAGTTGAATAGAAGATGCCAGAGCAATTAAAAAAAGTCCTAATAAAACATATTCTAATTTCAATCTTTTCTTTTCATAAAGATAATAAAGATAAATACCATATAAAATAATTAAAATAAAGAACCAAATCCCTCTTTCTTTATATAAATCAATAACCGCTACTAAGGGAGATGCCAGAAATAAAACAAAATAATCAACTAAAACTAAGCCGGAAAGTAAAACAACTAAGAGATAAAGAATAATAAACTCAATAAATCTTAATTCTAATAATGCTTTTCTATTGACAATTAAACCATAAATAAGCAGAGGGATAAAAATCATTACTGGTGTGAAATGGATTCCAGCAGATAAAAAGAGAAGGAAGATACTTGCCAAAACATATCTATTATCCTCTTCGCCACTTTCTAATTTTTCTCGCCACAAAATTGCTAAATAAATAACCAATAAAGCAACAATAACACAAGGAGTATAAACTTCGGTTTCTACCGAATTATCCCAAAAGGAATAGGCAAAACCTAAAGCCAAACCACCAATAATACCAGCAAAATGAGGTAAAAAAGGAAAATTTTCATTAAAATTTTTAAAGTCTTTTTGTAAAGAAAGTAATTTAACGATTAAAAGATAAACAAAACCGCAAGATAAAGCACCCAATAGCGCAGTAAAGAAGTTTGTTCGATAAGCAGCCTCTTTGCTTATTGGAATCATCATAAAAATTCTTCCTAAATTTACATATAAAGGAGTTCCTGGTGGATGCGGTATTCCCAAGATATAAGAAACGGCTATTAATTCACTACAGTCCCAAAAAGAAGCGGTTGGTGCTAAAGAATATAAATAAACGGAAAAAACAATTAAAGTTACTAAAAAGAAAAATAATATTTTTACCTTTTTATCTTTCATTTTCTCTCCTCCCTAATTAAAATTTTATCCAATTCTTGCCTCAATTCAAGTAATGAGATATCATATTTGATACTCCCTTTATAGGCTAGAGAAATTTTGGAGTAAGTTTCTGAGACAATAATCGCGCAGGCATCGGTAATTTCGGTAATGCCAATTCCTGCCCGATGGCGCATACCAAAAAAAGGCGAAAATCTATTCTCACTTAATGGTAAAGCCACACCACAGGCAGCAATTTGATCTCCAGAAATTATACAGGCACCGTCATGTAATGGTGAATCTGGTGAAAAGATAGAAACTAAAAGAGGCGAAGAAACTTTTGCAAGTATTAATGTTCCACTTTCAATATATTCTTTTAAACCAATCTCTCTTTCTAAAACAATTAAAGCCCCCCATTTTTTCTCTTTTATCTCTTTTATTGCTCTTATTATTTCATTAATTACTTCTTTACTTTCTTCTTCGGACTTGACTAAGAAACTGAAAATTTTATAACGACCAATCCTTGCCAAAGCATTTCTTATTTCCGGTTGAAAGAGAATAACAAATAAAATTATCCAAACCGCTTTTAATGAATGGATTATCAAACCTAAAGCTTTTAACTGTAAAATTTGGGCAACATAAGACACCACAAAAATAAAAATTAGAGCATATACCATTTTTAATGCTCTGCTTCCTTGTAAAAATTTAAGAAAGTAATAGATAAGAATTGCCACCAGGGTAATATCCAAAATATCAACAATAGTTGGTTTGAAAATCTTAAGAACCATTTTTCATTATCGCCTCACAAACTTTAATCGCTTCTCTTGTTGCTTTTACATCATGAACTCTTAAAATATTAACATTTTTTAATGCTAATAATACTGCACAACCAAGAGAACCATAGAGTCGCTCTTGTGGTTTGTCATAATTTAAAATTTTACCAATAAAACTTTTTCGCGAATGACCAACCAATATTGGTTGATTTAAAGTTTTAAACTCTTCTAATCTTCGAATAATCTCCAAATTATGCTCCAAAAGTTTACCAAAACCAATCCCTGGGTCAATAATTATTTTCTCTCTTTTTATCCCTTTATTTATTGCGTAGGCTATTCTCTCTTTTAGATAATCATAAATCTCCTGTATCACATCCTTATAATGCACTCTTTTCTGCATCGTTTTTGGCTTTCCTTTAATATGCATAATCACACAATAGGCATTATATTGAGCAATTATCTCAGCCATTTTTTTATCAAATTGAAGACCAGAAATATCGTTTACTATTTCACAACCTTCATTCAAACAGATTCTTGCTACTTCACTTTTATAAGTATCAACAGAAATAGGGATACTTATCCTTTTTTTTAACTCTTTAAGTACTGGCAGTATTCTATTTAATTCTTCTTTTAAGGGTATTGGCTCACTACCGGGCCGAGTGGATTCACCACCAATGTCAATTATGTCGGCTCCTTCGGCAGCCATTTTTACTGCGTAATCAACCGCCTCTTTTACATCTCTAAATCTGCCACCATCATAAAAAGAATCGGGGGTTAAATTTAATATCCCCATTATCAAAACCCTATCTTTCAAATTATAAACCCTATTTCTAAATTTAAGAACAAAATTATCTTTTTTTTCGTAACTTTTTAAAAAACCTTCTAGAGTTTCTTTTAAATCCCTTAAAAATTCTGGTTGATAAGCAAGTTTCTCACAAATTTTTTCCAAACCTCTTATTGTGGCGATCAAAATTGCGTCTGCCTGTTTTTTTCTACCAGAAATCATTTTTCGATGAATAGCACAATCGCTATCACAAGTTAAAGCAACTTGTTTTAAAATATTACAACTTGCCTGACTAAGAGATTCCAATTTTAAAGCAATTAATTTACTTTTTTTTAAAAATATTGGAATTGCCTCCGGCGCAACGCCAATTTTCAAAAGTTCTTTTTTCAAATCGCTATCATTTAAAGCCAAAAGACGCATAGGTTTATTATAATTTAATAATCATAAATGTCAATTATATTTATTTTTTTGATTTTTCTCTTTTCTTTTGGTATAATCAATTATGGCCGATAAAAATAAGAAAAAAGTAATTTTATATGCTTTAAGCACTTGTGTTTGGTGTCGAAAAACGAAAAATCTTCTCAGCCAGTTGAAAATTGACTATCAATGCTTTGATGTCGATTTGTTAAAAAGCGAAGAAAAAGAAAAAGTAATTAGTGAAATGAAAAAATATAATCCCCAATTATCTTTTCCTACCTTGGTGATTGACGAAGATTTAGTAATCATTGGTTATGATGAAGAAAAAATAAAAAAAGAATTAACTTAAAATGATTGACCAAAAATTGATTAATTATTGGTATGAAAAACTGAAAAAAGAAGCCGAAGAAAGTGGTTACTTTTTAAATCCTGATGAAGAATTTACAAAAAATTTAATTGAAGGATTACTTATTAATCAAGAGAGATACGGCTATTTTGCTTGTCCTTGTCGATTGGCAAGTGGTGATAAAGAAAAAGATTTGGATATTATCTGCCCCTGTGATTATCGGGATCAAGATATAAATGAATACGGCAACTGCTACTGTGGGTTATACGTTTCCTATGATATCTATACCGGAAAGAAACAGGTAAAAACAATTCCTGAAAGAAGAGGAAAAAGAAAGGAAATAAAATCGAGCGAAGGAAAAATAACCAACTTAAAGTTATCTTTACCAGTGTGGCGGTGTAAAGTTTGTGGCTATCTTTGTGCTCGAGAAGAACCACCCGAAATCTGTCCAATTTGTAAAGCAAGAAAAGAAAGATTTGAAAGATTTATCTAATAATTTAAAAAATTTGTCCTTAGTTAAGAGACATTAAATAGTAATAATCAAGAGCATAATAATCTAAAATAATAACAAAAAATTATCAAAAATTCTCCTTTAAATAAATTAATCTTCAAGATTTAAGTTTTTTTGAAGAATTTAGATTGTTCATCCAGAACCAAAGGTTGTTTTGAATATAATAAATATTATTAAGAACCTTATTAAGTAATTTTAAGAAAATACTTATCTTATTAATTTAGTAAATATGCTTTAACACATTTACTCTAATTCCTTGACCTATTCTTTTTTTTAGTTATAATTTTTGTTATGCATTTTCATTTGCCAGTGGGTGAAGAAGAGATAGAAAAAAGTAAGTTTGATATCAAGATTTTAAAATTTATTTTTCCTTATTTTAAAAAGCATCTTCCTTTATTTTTTCTTGTTAATATTTTGTTGCTTTTAGGCACCGGCATAATGGTTATTTCGCCAATTCTTTTAAAAAGAATCATTGATGTTAATATTCCTAATAAGGATTTTCGTGGTCTTCTCTTTACCGTTTTGATTTATGGAGTATTAGCAGCAGTATCTTATTTTATCAACTTTACTCAAAGAGTCCAAATTACTAAACTCGGTGAAAAAATTGCTTCTCAAATCAAAAGGGATATATTTTCCCATCTACTTTTCTCACCAATAACTTTTTTTGATAAAACACCCGTTGGAAAAATTATCACCAGAAATGAATCCGATGTAGAATCCTTAAAAATGCTTTTCACTTCTACGGCAGTTACCCTTTTTCAGGATTTGGTATTTTTAATTGGTATTTCAGTCGTGATGATCATTGTTAGCCCTCTCTTGTATTTGATTTTATTTATTCTCTTTCCCCTATTTTTTATTGCTTTTTATCTTTTTTCTCAAAAAATTAGACCAATTTATTTGGCAATCAGAAGAAAAGTCAGCGAGATAAATAATTTAATATCCGAAACCATGCAAGGACTTTTTATTATTCAGGTATTTCGAAGAGAAGATTATTTTAAAAACAAAATGGATAGTTTTGGAAAAGAAAAGTTTGATTTGGAAGTTAAAGGAATGGGTTATTGGTATCGGCTTTGGTTTTTTGTTGATTTTGGTGAAGTTTTGGCAATCACTTTGGTATTATTTTTTGGTTCGCTTCTTGCGTTAAAAGGGAAAACAACGATTGGAACATTGGTTTTATTTTTTTCTTATATTATCCGCCTTTTCCAACCGTTAAGAGGGTTATCAGATTTATTAAATGTTTTTCAAAGAGCAATTGCTGCCGGCGAAAGAATTTTTACCTTAAAGAAAATGGAAAGAGAAGAAGAGGTTTATCTAAAAGAAATGCCTAAAAAATTAGAAAAATCTATTCGATTTGTAAATGTGAATTTTTCTTATGTAGCTGATGTACCGGTGTTACATAATATCAATTTTGAAATAAAAAAAGGCGAAAAAGTTGCTTTAGTGGGCGAGACCGGTAGCGGTAAGACAACAATTATTTCTTTACTTTTAGGTTTTTATCAACCGACTAACGGCGAGATTTTTATTGACGACCTTCCCTATTCCCAAATTCCCAAATCTTGGATTAGAAAATTGATCAGTTATGTGCCCCAAGAGATTATTCTTTTCCCTGGTTCAGTACTAGATAATTTAAGACTTTTTAACGAAGAGATAGACGAAGAGAAAGTTATTGAAGCAACCAAAAGGGTAAAGATCTACGAAAGGATAAAGGAGTTTCCGGAAGGGTTTAACACCAATATCTTAGAAAGGGGAATAAATCTATCGTTAGGAGAAAGGCAGTTATTATCTTTTGCTCGGGCAATGGTCTTTGAACCGGAAATAATCATTTTAGACGAAGCAACCTCTTCGGTTGACCCTTATACGGAACTTTTAATCCAAGAAGGACTTTTTGAACTATGGAAAGGGAAAACCGCAATCGTTATTGCCCATCGTTTGTCAACCGTAAAAAAAGTTGAGCGAATTATTGTCATCCATAAGGGAAGAATTGTAGAAGAAGGAAATCATGAAGAATTATTAAAAAAAGAAGGTTATTATTATAAACTTTACCAACTCCAATATGTTTGATAAATTATTAAAACCAGTACTGCCTAAAAAAGTAAAAGAATTCTGGGAAAAAAATTTCTTATTTTTTATCTTTCTTCTGATTGTCACCCTTTTGGCAACTAGTGCTTCTTTAAGTTTTCCCATTCTTTTACGTTACATTATTGATGGTATCCAAAAGAGATTAGAAAGCAAACTAATTTTAAGATATTTAATCTTACTTTTTAGTTTTGGTCTCTTACGTTCCTTTCTCACTTCCATTTTACCTTTTTTAAGAGGAAGGATAAACGAAAAATTTGGTTACCAAATGAGAAATTGGCTATATGGTAGTTTATTAAAAAAGGGCCAATCCTTTTTAAATAAATTTCCTTCTGGTGATGTAATTGAAAGACTATCAGAAGATTTAAATGATTATCAATGGTTTAGTTGTTCGGGAATCTTTCGACCTTTTGAGGGCATTTTCACAATCACCATTGCCTTAATCATTTTATTAAAAATGAATGCTTTATTAACAGTAATCGCCTTGATTCCCATTCTTCTTGCTTTTTTTGTTTGGTATAAACTTGGTCCCACTTTTACCAAAACATATTTTGCTTGGCGGGAAAAGATTTCTTTAACCTACAATTTCTTCCAATCGACATTTTTTGGAATAAAAATTGTGAAAAGTTATCTAATGGCTGAAAGACTAATTAAAAAATTAAACGAACTTTTAAAAGAAAGAATTGCCCAAGCAGTTAAAGTTGCCAAGTTAGAAGCTCAGTTGGGAATTTTCTATACTGCTATTGCCGAAAGTTCAATTTTAATTATCTTCCTCCTTGGTGGTTATTTGGTGATAAAAGAAAAAATAACGATTGGTCAATTTGTTGCTTTTAATTCTTATATTCTAATGCTTTTAACTCCAATGTTTGATATCTCCAACTTTTTCATTGCTGGTCGTAGAGCAGTGGCCTGTGAAGAGAGAATTTTAAATTTAGAAAGGTTTCCACCGGATATTGAAGATAAAAAGGAAGCAAAAGAAATAAAAGATTTCTCAGAAATTATTTTAGAAAATATTAATTTTTCTTACAATAATGAGCCGATTTTAGATAATATTAATCTAGTTATTAAAAAAGGCGAAAAAATCGGCATCGCCGGCACAGTAGGCAGTGGTAAAACTACCTTTATCAAAATTTTGTTAAAACTTTTAAAACCAAATAAAGGAAAAATCTGGGTAAAAGAAAATAATAATATTTATGATTACGAAGATTTAAAAAGTGGTAGTTTGAGAAAACTTTTTTCATATGTGCCGCAGGATTCTTTTATCTTCTCCGACACAATTTATAACAATCTTTCTTTGGGTAAAGACCTAAAACCAGAGGAATTAGATTACTTTATAAAATTAGTAAATTTTGAAGAAGAATTAAAAGAAATGAGAGATGGAATAAAAGAACTGGTTGGTGAAAGAGGTACAGGTTTATCCGGTGGTCAGAAGCAGAAACTCTCTTTGCTCCGAGCATTGTTGGAAAAGAGACCAATTTTAATTTTAGACGATGCTACTTCTAACTTAGATAGTGAAACTGAATTAAAAATTATTAACAGAATTATTAACGAATTTAAAGATTTAACGATTATTATCGTTTCCCATCGTTTATCTACTTTTGCCAATTGTGAAAAGATCTATGTTTTTGATAATGGAAAGATTGTTGAGGAAGGCAAACATGAAGAACTTCTATTGAAAGAAGGGGTATATTATCAACTTTATAAAAAACAGCTATTAAAAGAAGAAATCGCTAAGATTTGATTTTTATTGATTTTTTAAAAAACTTTATTATTCTTATAATTTATGAAAAAATTATCAGTTAATTTAGACCATATTGCCACTTTAAGAGAAGCAAGAAAAGAAAATTTTCCGGATCCTGTTCAGGCAGCCATTCTTTGTGAGATTGGTGGTGCTGATGGAATTACCGTCCATTTAAGACAAGACCGAAGACACATCAAAGAGCGTGATTTAGAACTGTTAAGAAAAACTATCAAAACCGAACTCAATTTGGAAATGGCACCAACTGAAGAGATGGTAAATATTGCTTTAACTTATAAACCCGATTGGGTAACTTTGGTACCGGAATCACCAGAAGAAGTAACTACCCGAGGTGGTTTAGATTTATTAAAAACCTATCTGGTAGTAAAAGAAATAACAAATAAACTAAGAGATGCGGGAATTAAAGTAAGTATCTTCATTGAGGCCGACAAGCGCCAGATTGAAAAAGCAAAAGAGTTAAACGCCTGTGCCATTGAAATAAATACTGATTTATATACCAAAGATATCAAAAACCGCGAGAAATATTTAAAAGAGATAAAAGAAGCTAGTGAATATGCATTTTCCCTATCTCTTAATGTTCACGCTGGTCACGGATTAAATTATCATAATATTATACCTCTTTTAAAAATAAAAGAGATTGAAGAATTTGCGATTGGTTTTGCGATTATTGCCCGAGCAGTATATGTGGGGTTAAAAGAGGCCGTTTATGAAATGAAAAGATTAATAATCGAAGGAGAAAAATGAAAAATATAAGATGGAAAATAATTTTTATTGCTATTTTGTTTATTTTAGCATTATATTCCCTTTATCCTACTTATCGGTTTTATTTTGTTATTCCCAAAGAATTAGAAAAATTAAATAACCAGTTAAAAACTGCCAAAACCTATGCGGAATCTACCAGTATCCAAAACCAGTTAATTGAACTTAAAAAAGAACAGATAAGAATTCATAAAAAGTCAATCCATTTAGGATTAGATTTGGTTGGTGGCATGCATCTTCTTTTGGAAGTTGATAAAAGCAAACTTTCACCGGCCGAAGCAAATGAAGCCGTTGATCGGGCATTAGAAGTGATTAGAAATAGAATTGACCAGTTTGGTGTTTTTGAGCCAATTATTCAAAAAACCAGTGAAGGAAGAATACTCATCCAATTACCCGGAGTCGACCGGGAAAGGGCAAAATCTTTAATTGGTCAAACTGCTCAATTAGAGTTTAGTTTGGTTGCTGAACCTAATGTTGCCTTCGACATATTTAAAAAAATTGATGAGCATTACAAAAATTTGAATCCCGCTGATACTTTAATAAAATTTTCTGATAAGATTTTTGAAATTGAACCAAGTGATTTTGGTTGTGCAGAAGAAGACTTACCTTGGGTAGAAAATGTTATTAATTCTTTAGATACTACTATCCTTGGTGAATGGCAAATTCTTTTTGGACCATTGGAGCCTTATCAGGGAAAAATGATTAGAAGGGTATATGTAATAAAAAAGGAACCAGAATTAACCGGTGCAGCAGTCGCCAGCGCAGAAATTCATCCTTATAGTGGTCCAGAAGCCGGTTTAGCCAATACCTGGGTGGTAGGCTTAAAACTAAAAAAACAAGATGCCAAAAAATTTGCTTCCATTACTGGTAGAAATATTGGCAGAAGATTAGCAATTATTCTTGATAAAACCGTAAGAAGTGCACCGGTTATCAAAGAAAGAATACCTTCTGGTGAAGCAATGATTACTACTGGTGAAATCAATCCGGATAAGGCAAAAGAGATAGCTATTGTCATTAAATCTGGTGCCTTACCTGCGCCAGTAATTATCAGCGAAGAAAGATCAGTAGGACCCACTTTGGGGCAAGATGCGATTAATAAAGGTATAAAAGTAATTATCTTTTCAGCAATTATTGTTTTTCTTTTTATGATAATTTATTATAATCTTTCCGGTTTGATTGCCGATATTGCGCTATTCCTTAATATCTTTTTCTTATTAGCATTATTAGCCAGTTTACGAGCAACATTAACTTTACCAGGGATTGCCGGTATCGCTTTAACAATTGGCATGAGTGTTGACGCCAATATTCTTATTTTTGAAAGAATAAGAGAAGAATTAAGAAGTGGTAAAACTCCTTTAACGGCGGTTGATACCGGTTTCAAGCGAGCAACTATTACAATAATTGATGCTAATATCACCACTATTATTACCGGTATTGTTCTTTACTGGCTGGGAACCGGTCCAATTCGTGGTTTCGCAACAACGTTAATTATTGGTCTTTTAGTCAATCTCTTTACCGCCATTTTTGTTGCCCGAATATTTTTTGAACTGATATTAAATCAATTTCAATTTAAGAGGTTGCCAATATGATTCAACTATTTAAAAAAACCAATATCAATTTTTTAAATAAAAGAAAATTTTTCTATTTTCTTTCTCTTGCGGGAATAGTTATCTCGCTTATTTCTTTGATAGTTATTGGACCAAGATACGGTGTTGACTTTACTGGTGGTTCTCTCTATACTGTTCGTTTTGCTAAACCAGTAAATATTGAAGATATTAGGAACACTTTAAAAGAATTAAATATTCGCAATCCGACTATTCAACGTTCTTTAGAAGGGTATGATTATCTAATCAAAATTGATTTAAAAGAACTTCCCTATGCTGGTGGTTTTTCAAGTCAATTTATTTCTCAATTAAGTGAAAAAATTCCTGACAGTAATCCGGAAATTTTAAAAGAAGAAATTGTTGGACCAAGGGTCAGTAAAGAATTACAAAGAGTTACTTTGATTGCCTTAATTATCGGTATTTTTGGAATTCTTATCTATGTTTCTTTTCGTTTCAACTTTCGATTTGGTACGGCTGCCATTTTGGCTTTAATTCACGACGCAATTATTTCTATCGGTTTTACAATTATCACCAGAACAACAATTAACATTCCAATAGTCGCTGCCTTATTAACAATCATTGGTTACTCTGTTAACGATTCAATCGTTGTTTCTGATCGAGTAAGAGAAAATTTGAAAAAAATGAGGAAAGAATATTTTGAAGATATTGCTAACATAAGTGTTAACGAAACCCTTTCTCGAACAGTCCTTACCGCTTTAACTACTCTTTTTGTCAGTCTTCTTATTTGGTTTTTAGGTACGGCTGACATTAAAGATTTCGGTAAAGTACTCTCCATTGGAATAATTACCGGTACCTATTCTTCCATATTTATTGTTACCGCTTTAGTAGTTGATTGGGAGAAAAAATATCCTTCGCGAAGATAAAACTTGGATTTTATAAAAAAAATGTTTGCTTCTACTTTTTTTCTTGGATTCTTACCTGGTGCCCCTGCTACTTATGCTTCTTTTTTTGCCTTAGTTTTTCCTTTTCTTATTAAAAATTCTTATTTATATATCTTATTTTTTGTTGGTTATTTTTTTCTGAGCGTATTTATCATAAATGAATTGGAAAAAGAATGGGGAAAAGATAACAAAAAAATTACCGCCGACGAAGTATTAGGAATATTAACAACTTTCTTTTTTCTGCCAATAAATTTTAAAATCCTTCTTTTAGGATTCTTCTTATTTCGTTTTTACGACATTTTTAAATTTTCTTTTATAAGAAAAATAGAAAAAATTTCTGGTGGTTTAGGAGTTATTTTGGATGATATCTTAGCAGGAATTTTAGCACACATTAGTTTAAGAGTTATATTATTTTTATGGCCTCAGTTCAAATAATTATCACTGGTTCCGAAATCCTTAGCGGAAAGGTGATTGAAAGAAATTCTTATCAGATTTTAAAAAGTTTAACGAAAATTGGCTTTCAGATTGAAAAAATTTCTTTTATCAACGATGATGCAGAAAGATTAAAAAAAGAATTAGCAGATGCTCTTTTAACTGCCGATGTGATAATAATTAGTGGCGGTTTGGGACCTACCAAAGATGATATCACCAAAGAAACAGTGGCTAAATATTTTTCTTTAAGAACTTATTTGGATGAGACAATTCTTAACAAAATTGAACGTTATTATCAAAATCTCCAAAAACCAATGCCGGAATTTGCTATTAAACAGGCATTAATACCTAAAAGAGCAATTATTTTAGAAAATCCAATCGGTTTTGCTCCTGGTTTAATTATTAAAAAAGGGAAAAAAGTAGTAATTTTACTTCCGGGTGTCTTTGAAGAGTTAAAAACAATTTTGGAAAATAGTGTAATTCCCTTTTTAGAAGATAGTTTTGATTTAAAACCTCATACTTACAAAATTATAAGAACCATTGGTATTAGTGAATCAGAAATAATGGCAAGAATAGAAGAAATTTGTCGCAAAAAATTTAAAAATATCAAAATTTCTTATTTGCCTTCCTATTTAGGAATAGATATTGAAATTAGTAGCGAAGATAAAAAAGAAGTAAATTTTTGTGAAAAAGAAATAAGTTCGCGGCTTAAAGAATATATTTATGGTTATGAAAATATAACCTTAGAAGAAAAAATTGGTGAAATTTTAAGAAAAAAGAATTTAACCTTGGCAACTGCAGAATCTTGTACTGGTGGACTTTTGGGAAATCGAATCACTGATGTGCCAGGTAGTTCCGATTATTATATTGGTGGAGTTGTTGCCTACAGTAATGAAATAAAAAAATTAATCTGTAAAGTAAAAGAAGAGACTTTAAAAGAATACGGAGCGATAAGCAAAGAGACAGCAATAGAAATGGCGAAAGGAATTAAAAATTATTACCAAGCAGATATTGGTCTTTCGACAACTGGTGTTGCTGGTCCAACAAGCAGTGAAAAAAAACCGGTGGGACTTGTTTATATTGGCCTTGCCTATCAGAAGAAAACAATTGTTGAAGAACATCACTTCTTAGGAACACGAAAGATGATTAAAGAACAAGCAACTCAAATGGCTTTAAATCTATTAAGAAAGATTTTAGAAAGTGAATAAAATTCGTTCGTTTATCGCTTTAGAAGTTCCTGATGAAATTAAAAACGAAGTGTATCAACATATCGAAAATTTTAAAAAAGATAATTTACCAGTAAAATGGGTCGAAAAAGAAAACCTTCATATTACTTTAATCTTCTTAGGAGAACAGGATTTAAATTTTATAAATAAGGTAAAAGAGATTTTAAAAAATGTCAGCAGTAATTTTAAGTCTTTTTATATAAATCTTAACAACTTCGGTTTCTTTCCTAACCCCAAAAAGGCACGGGTGTTTTGGGTTGGTATAAATAAAAATAAAGAGATAATAACTCAAATGGTTGAAAAATTAAACAAGGAACTTAAAAAGATTGGTTTTAAACCGGAAGAGAGAGATTTTTCTCCCCATTTAACAATTGGTCGATTTAAAGCAGTTTTTAATGCTGAAAAATATCTTACTTTAAAATATAAAAGTAAAGATTTTTTAATTGATAAGATTACTTTATTCAAAAGTACCTTAACTTCTACCGGACCAATTTACGAAGTTATTAACAATTACAAACTTTTATCTTAAAATCTAAATATTATTTTTCCTTAAATAGATTATTAATATATTCAACAATTTCGGAAATTTTTGTACCAGGATCAAAGAGTTTGCCAACACCTATTTGGTATAATTTTTCTTTATCTTCATCAGGAATAATACCACCGCCAAAAACGTGAATATTAGTTGCGCCTTTTTCTTTGAGTAATTTCAAGACTTCAGGGAAAATTGTCATATGAGCACCCGAAAGAATACTTAAACCGATTATATCAACATCCTCTTGAATTGCAGTATTCACAATCATTTCCGGTGTTTGGTGCAAACCAGTATAAATAACTTCAAAACCAGCGTCTCTTAAACCTCGAGCAACTACTTTTGCCCCTCGGTCATGTCCATCCAAACCTGGTTTGGCAATTAAAATTTTAATCTTCTTTTTCTCCATCGTTACCTCCTTTTTAAAAGAAGGCTTCTTCTTTATATTCACCAAAAACCTCTTTTAAAGCACCAATAATCTCTCCCAAAGTGCAATAGACGCGGGCACATTCTAAGATGGGATACATTATATTCTCATTGCTTTTTGCTGCCATTTTAAGTTCTTTCAACTTTCTTTCGCAGATAATATTGTCTCGTTCTTTTCTTAACTTTTCTAATCTTTCAACTTGCCTTCTTTCTACTTCTGGATCGATTCTTAATAAAGGAATTTCTATTTTCTCATTTTCCAAGACAAACTCATTAACACCAACGATAATTCTTTTTTTCTCTTCTAGTTCCTTTTGATAACGATAAGCCGCCTCAGCAATTTCTCTTTGTGGGTAACCTGCTTTAATTGCGGCTACCATACCGCCCATCTTTTCTATCTTTTCAAAATAACGATAGGCTTCTTCTTCTAATTTATTTGTTAAATATTCAACAAAATAAGAACCACCTAACGGGTCAATAACGTTGGCTACACCAATCTCATAAGCAAGGATTTGTTGGGTTCTTAAGGCAATTAATACTGCCTTTTCTGTAGGTAATGCCCAAGCCTCATCCATAGAATTGGTATGAAGACTTTGGGTTCCGCCTAACACCGCTGCCAATGCCTCATAAGCAGTTCTAATAATATTATTTTCTGGTTGCTGAGCAGTTAAAGAACAGCCAGCAGTTTGTGTATGAAATCTTAACAAAAGAGATTCTTTTTTCTTCGCACCATATCTATTTTTCATCTCCCTTGCCCATATTCTTCTTGCTGCTCGGAATTTAGCAATTTCTTCAAAAAAATCTAAATGGGCATTAAAAAAGAAAGAAAGACGAGGAGCAAAAGTATCTACATTTAAACCTCTTTTTATTCCTTCTTCGACATAAGTAAAACCATCCATCAAAGTAAAAGCGAGTTCTTGAACCGCTGTCGAACCAGCCTCTCTAATATGGTAGCCGCTTATTGAAATTGTATTCCATTTTGGTACTTCTTTCGAAGCAAATTCCATTATATCAACAATAATTCTTAATGAAGGTTCAGGCGGAAAAATATAAGATTTTTGGGCAATATATTCTTTTAGAATGTCATTCTGAATAGTTCCTCTTAATTTATAAAAAGGTACTCCTTGTTTTTCACCAGTGAGTAAATAAAATGCCCAAATAACTGCTGCTGGACCGTTAATTGTCATTGAGGTGGATACTTCATCTAAAGGAATGCCGTCAAAAAGAATTTCCATATCTCTTAATGAAGAAATCGCCACACCGCAAACACCAACTTCACCTTTTGCCATTGGATCGTCAGAGTCTCTTCCTAATAAGGTGGGATAATCAAAGGCTACTGATAACCCTGTTTCTCCGTGGGATAATAAGAATTTAAATCTTTTATTGGTATCTTCGGCTGTTCCAAATCCAGAAAACTGCCGCATTGTCCAAAATCTTCCCCGATACATTGTGTGTCTTATCCCTCTCGTAAAAGGATATTCTCCCGGAAGACCTAAATCTCTTAAATAATCAAAATTTTTGATATCTAAAGGTGTATAAACTAATTTTAAAGGAATGTCAGAAAGGGTTCTAAATAAAGGTAAAGTACATTGAGGGAGGTCTTTAACCATTTTTTCCCATTCTTCATACGCCTTTTCCAACTCTTCCCATTCTTTATTATTCATACCTTACCTCCTTTATTAATTTCTTAACTCCCTCCTCAATAGTAAGTTTTTTTTCTAAAACTTCTTTTAAAACTTCATCAAACAATCTTTTAACCTTTTCGTTTTGCCAGAAAATTTTTAAAATTTCAGTTTCTAAGTTAGTAATTAATTCTCTTATAATTGCTTTTTTTCTTTTTTCTTCTAAGATGTTATTTTCAATTAAATAATTATAATGATTAATGATCTCTTTTTCAAGTTCTTCAATTCCGTAATTATTGACTGCTTGAGTGAGAATCACCGGTGGTTTCCATTTACTATTTTGATAAGACATTTCTATCAAATTTTTTAATTCATAAAATAAAATATCAGCACCAATTCTATCGGATTTATTGATTACGAAAATATCGCCAATCTCTGTTAGACCGGCTTTTAAAATCTGAATTCCGTCACCTGATTCCGGAACAAAAACAACAATCGTCGTATCTACCAAATTGCTGATTTCTACTTCTACTTGACCAACACC
>JBDRVE010000029.1 GCA_039801725.1 candidate division WOR-3 bacterium
TAAGAGAGTTATATCTTTATTTAAAAAATAAAAATTTTAATGAAAGAAGAATAGATTATTATAATTTTCTATTTAATTTTATTATTAATATTTATTATTTATTTAATAAGATATTAGGTAGCACGCACAAGACCGCGCACAAAAGAATGACCAAAGAGAACCCATTCGTTGAAAAAGAGAAAAAATTTGCCTTGCGGATAAAGAATGAGACCGAAGAGTTATGGCAAAAACGTCGGGAATTCTACCAAAAACTTAAAGAAGCCGGCTGGAATCCAACCGAAGAGATAGCCAAACATTACCAAATATGAAATTTTTTGACATTAATTTATTTTCTTTTAAAATTAAATATTATGTATCTTTTTAATACTTTAACCCGAGAAAAGGAAAGGTTTAAACCCTTAATAGAAAATCAGGTAAGAATTTATACCTGCGGAATGACTGTCCAGGATTCGCCCCATTTAGGACATTTAAGGACTTTTGTTTTTGCTGATGTTTTGAGAAGGTTTTTGGAGTTTTTAGGTTATCAAGTTATTTATATTCAGAATTTTACCGATATTGATGATAAGATTATCCAAAAGGCAAAGGAAGAGAAAGTTGATTGGCGGGATATTGGTCAGCGGTATATTGACGAATATTTCTCTGTTAGTGATTTAATGAACCTAAAAAGGGCTAATAGTTATCCGAAGGCAAGCCAATTTATCTTAGAAATGATTGAACTTATCCAAAAATTACTCAGAAAAGGTTATGCCTACAAAACAAGATCGGGCGTTTACTTTGAAGTTGAAAAGTTTCCAGGTTATGGCAAACTATCCAAGAAAAAGATTGACGAACTGATATCGGGTGTTCGGATAGAAATTGACGAAGAGAAGAAAAACCCATTAGATTTTGCCTTATGGAAGAGTTATAAAGAAGGTGAACCTTATTGGTATGCGCCCTTTGGTCGTGGTCGACCAGGTTGGCATATTGAATGTTCGGCAATGGCAATGCATTATCTTGGTGAGACCTTTGATATTCATATTGGTGGTGAAGACTTAATATTTCCCCATCACGAAAACGAGATTGCCCAATCAGAAGCCGCAACCGGTAAGCCCTTTGTGAAATACTTTCTCCATAATGGACTTTTACTATTAAAGGGTGAGAAAATGGCAAAATCAACAAAAAACTACTTCTTAGCAAAAGAAGCCTTAAAGAGTTATCCTCCGGATGTTATTCGACTATTCTTACTCAAAGCCCATTACCGTTCACCTTACGAATTTAGTATTGAAAGATTAGAAGAAGCCAAAAGTCAATGGCAGAGAATAAAAGAGTTCTTTATCTTTGCCCAAAGAGAAAAATATGAATCAAAATTTATTGTTCCCGAAAAGATTGTAAATATCTTACTTGATGACTTAAATACTCCAATGGTGATTGGTGAAATCTTCAAAATGATTGAAGAGTTTTTTAAGACCAAAGACCATTCTTTATATTCTCCAATCTACTCTTCTTTAAAACTTTTAGGTTTTAAATTAGAAGAGAAAGAGACCCTTTATCTTAAAGAGAAAGACAATATTGAAAAATTAGTCAAAGCAAGAACCATTGCCCGAGAAAACAAAGATTATAATATCAGCGACAAGATAAGAAATGCTTTAAATTATTTGGGATATGAACTACGGGATACTAATAGCGAAACCATTTATTTTCAAAAGGAAGAAAAACCCGTTAAGAAAGAAGAATTTCAAAAGATCCTAAATGATTTAAAAAGAGAGATTGAAGAGAAGTTAAAAAAAGAAGAACTTTTATATCTCAAAGAGATTTTCCAATTGATAAAGGAGTATGAATATGGAAGAGATTAAAAATTTCAACAAATATATTGACCACACAATTTTAAGACCGGAAGCCACCAAACAAGAGATAATTCAAGTTTGCCAAGAAGCGATAAAATACAATTTTGCTACCTGTTTTTTGCCACCCTGCTATCTTAAACTTGCCAAAGAGATACTAAAAGATAGCCAAGTGAAATTGGGCGCACCGATCTCCTTTCCTTTTGGTTATCAAGATACCGAAATAAAAGTATTAGAAACAAAAAAGGCGATTGAAGAAGGAGCCGAAGAGATTGATATGGTTATCAATATCTCCTATTTAAAATCAAAAGAATATGACAAACTGTTAGAAGATATCAGCCGAGTGGTAGAAGCTGCCAAGCCCTATGGTGTCAAAGTGATTGTTGAGACCTGCTATCTTACGAGAGAAGAAAAGATAAAGATTTTAGAGATTGCCATTAAAGCTGGTTGTGAATATATAAAGACTTCCACCGGTTTTGGTCCCAAAGGAGCGGAACTGGAAGATATTAGACTTTTCAAAGAACTGGCAAAAGATAAGATAAAGATCAAGGCATCAGGTGGTATAAGAACCTATTTACAGGCAAAAAATTTAATTATTGCTGGTGCCTCAAGAATTGGTACCAGTGCTGGTGTGAAAATAATGAATGAATATCTAAATTTAATTGGGAGGGAAAAATGAAAATGAAAGCCGTAAGAAAAGTAAAACCCCAATTTGGTGCCGAACTTTGTGAAATTGATATCCCCAAAATTCCGGATGATTGGGTATTGGTAAAAGTAAAGGCAACCTCCATTTGTGGTACTGATGTCCATATTTACAAATGGGATGAATGGTCACAAAAAAGGATTGGCGAAAAAAGGTTACCCCAAACATTAGGTCACGAAGTTGCTGGTGAAGTGGTTGAAGTTGGCAAAAATGTCAAAAGAATAAAAGTTGGTGATTATGTCTCTGCTGAAACCCATATCTATGATCCTGGTGATTTAACTTCCCTATTAGGGATCTTCCATGTTGGCGAACATATGAAAATTTTAGGTGTTGATTGTGATGGTGCTTTTGCTGAATATTTTGCCATTCCCGAAATTGTCTGCTGGAAAAATGACAAAGAGATTCCACCGGAATTTGCCACTGTCCAAGAGCCATTAGGTAATGCTACCTATGCGGTATTAGGCGAAGATGGTGATGTTTGTGGAAAGACAATGCTAATTACTGGTGATGGACCGATATCTCTCTTTGCGATTGGTGTTGCCAAGGTTGCTGGTGTTGCCAAAATTATCCATTTTGGTAAATACGACTTCAATATGGAGATTGGCAAAAAGATGGGCGCCGATTATCAAGTATGGACAAACAAGACTACCCGAGAAGAGAGATTAAAGATTGTAAAAGAACTTACTGATGGCAATGGTGTTGATATTGCTTTAGAGATGACTGGTAGCGAAGATTCCATTTTAGATTGCTTTCAAATGGTAAGGAGAGGCGGAAGAGTGACTGCCTTTGGAATCGCTTCGGTTTCTCCCCTACCTTTTGGTTTTGATTACAACAATGGCATTGTCTTCAAAGGCTGCCAGATTCACGGCATAAACGGCAGAAAAATCTTTGATACCTGGTATCGGGTAAGAAACCTTTTAAGTAGTAAAAAATTGGATATCAGCCCAGTAATTACCCACTTATTCACTTTAGAAGAATTTGAAAAAGGGTTTAATGCGATGTTAGAAAGACCAAGAAGAAGTGCCAAAGTAGTTCTATTTCCCGACAAAGAAGAGTTAAAAAAAGCAAAAGAAAGACTAAAACTATGATTGAAGGCGTAGAAATAAAAAAATTGAGACTAATTCCCGATGAACGGGGCTTTGTATTAGAAATCCTACGTTCAGATGATAATCTATTTATGAAATTTGGTCAGGTTTATATCTCCGTTGCCTATCCTGGTATTGTGAAAGCCTGGCATTATCATAAAATCCAGACCGATTTTTTTACAATTATCAAAGGAATGGCAAAAGTTGTTTTATATGACAATCGGGAAAATTCCAAAACCTACAAAGAGATAAACGAATTCTTTATTGGCGAACTAAATCCGTTACTTATCAAAATTCCGCCCCTCGTCTTACACGGATTTAAACCACTGGGAAATGAACCTGCCTATCTCTTAAACATACCAACCGAAGTTTATAACTACGAAAATCCTGATGAGTATCGGATAGATTATAAATCAAAGGAGATACCCTACGAATGGTAAAGATTTTACTTACTGGTGGTGCTGGATTTATTGGTAGCCATTTAGCAGAAGAACTGGTAAAAAGAGACTACTATGTTTATGTATTAGATAAACTCACTTATGCGGGAAATTTAGAGAATATCAAAGAATTACTAAAAAATAAGAATTTTTGCTTTATTCGTGGCGATATCAACAACAAAAAATTGGTAAAACAACTATTTAAAAAAGTCGACAAAATAATCCATTTGGCAGCCGAAACCCATATTGACCGCTCCCTTTTAGATCCCGATATCTTCGTCAAGACCGATTTTTTTGGCACCTATAATTTATTAGAAACCTTAAAAAAATATCCCTGCGAAAGATTTATTCACATTTCGACCAGCGAAGTTTATGGTACGGCTTTAAAAGTACCCATTGATGAAAACCATCCATTAAATCCCCAAAGTCCTTATGCGGCAACCAAAGTGGGTGCTGATAGACTATGTTATGCCTACTATCTCACTTATCACCTACCAATAATTATCTTACGACCTTTTAATATCTATGGCGAAAAACAATATCCCGAAAAACTTATCCCCTTTTTCATTACCCAAGCATTAGAAAATAAACCACTATTTATTTATGGTGATGGTGAAAATACCCGAGACTACCTTTATGTAAAAGACTTGTGCGAAGTGATTATAAAATTTTTAGAAGCGCCGATCGAGAAATATCTTGGTGAAGTTTTCAATATCGGCAGTGGTTTCGAATACAGCGTGAATGAAATTTCCCTTCGGATTTTAGAATATTTCAAAAAACCAAAAAGTTTGTTAAAATATATATCAGATAGAAAAGGGCATGTGAAGAGATTAATCTGTGATTACACGAAATTACAAAAAGAGTTTAACTGGCAACCAAAGACTACCTTTGAAGAAGGGTTAGAAAAGACAATGAAATGGTATTTAGAAAACGAGCGATGGTGGAAGAAAATAAAGAAAAGCAAACTCTTCCAAAGATTTTATTATCTAAATTATCTAAAAAGGAAATGAAAATTACTTTAGCCCAATTGAATCCAACCATCGGAGATTTTAAAGGCAATTTAGCAAAAATAAAAAAATCCCTTTTAGCAGCAAAAAAGGCAAATAGCGATTTAATTATCTTTCCCGAACTTTTTGTTACGGGCTATCCTGCCCGAGACCTTTTAGAAAAAGAAGAATTTATTGAAGCAGCAAAAGCAACTACTTTAAAAGTAGCGCAGCTTTCACAAGAATATCCAAAGATTGGTATTATCTTAGGCAACATTACAGAAAATCCAAAAAAATTAGGTGCTCGGCTTTATAATTCAGCAATCTTTATTTTCCAAGGTAAGATTATTTTTATTCAACATAAATCATGCTTACCAAAAACTGATGTTTTTGATGAACCAAGATATTTTGAGCCATCTCCTGATGTTAAAGTTTTTCCTTTTAAAGGAGAGAGATTGGGAATTTCAATCTGTGCCGATGTTTGGGCAGGAACACCATGGGCAAAAAGGGAATACGAAGTTTTTCCAATAAAAGAACTGGCTAAAAAAAGAGCCACAATTTTTATCAATCTTTCTGCTTCTCCTTTTTATGTTGGGAAAGAAAAAATTAGATACCAAGTTTTAAGATATCAGGCAAAAAAATATAAAACTCCTATCGTCTATGTAAATCAAGTTGGCGGAAATGATGAACTCATTTTTGATGGAAGGAGTATGGTTTTAAACGAAAAGGGAGAATTGGTAGATATTTTACCAGCCTTTAAAGAAAGTATTAAAACGGTTGATACTTCAAAATTCAATCGAACCATTTCTTTTACTTCCCAAGAAGAAATTGCTGACATCCATGATGCTTTGATTTTGGGATTGAGAGATTATATGAGAAAATGTGGCTTTAAAAAGGCAATAATCGGACTTTCCGGCGGAATTGATTCGAGTGTCACTTGCAGTTTAGCCGTCAAAGCCTTAGGTAAAGAAAATGTTTTAGGTGTGAGTATGCCTTCTCCTTTTTCTTCCAAAAGTAGTGTTAGCGATGCCAAAAAATTAGCCAAAAATTTAGGAATAAAATTGATAAAAATTCCAATTAATGATATATACCAATCTTATTTAAATTCTCTTAAAAAATATTTGGGTAAAAAGAAAAAGGTAACAGTGGTTGAAGAGAATATCCAAGCAAGAATCAGAGGAAATATATTAATGGCTCTTTCTAATAAAATAAAAGATAGCATTGTTATTTCAACTGGAGATAAAAGTGAATTAGCGGTTGGTTATTGTACTCTTTATGGAGATATGAGTGGAGGAATTAGTTTAATTTCTGATGTGCCAAAAAATAAAGTCTATAAATTGGCTGAATATATCAACCGAAAAAAAGAAATAATTCCCGAAGAGATTTTAAAAAAACCACCTTCACCAGAATTGAGACCAAATCAACTAACAGAAAAAGATCTTATCCCCTACAAAATTTTAGACCCAATAATGGAATACTATATTGAAGAAAAACTCTCAATCAGAGAGATTATCAAAAAGGGATTTCGCCCAAAAGATGTGAAATGGGTAATTAAAAAAATTGATAGAAATGAATTTAAAAGAAGGCAGGCTGCTCCTGGATTCAAAGTTACCAGCAAAGCCTTTGGTATCGGCAGAAGGATGCCAATAGCGGCCAAATATGATTTTAATATTAAAGATTTTTCAAAGATTTTAAAAAGAAAATGAAAGAAAGATTTGCCCAAATTGAAGAAGCGATAAAAGATATCAAAAAAGGAAAAATGGTAATTGTTGTTGATGACGAAGCAAGAGAAAACGAAGGCGATTTTATCTGCGCTGCCGAAAAGATAACTCCCGCAAAAATAAACTTTATGGCAAAATATGGTCGGGGATTAATCTGTGTTGCCTTAGAAGAAGAGAGAATAAAAGAGTTAGATTTACCATTAATAATTGATAGCAAAAATCCGGCTAAATATGGTACACCAATGGCGGTTCCGGTAGATGTAAAAATTGGCACAACTACTGGTTCTTCGGCTTATGACCGAGCAAAAACAATCAAAGCATTAATTGATCCGAAATCAAAACCCGAAGATTTTGCCCGTCCTGGACATGTCTTTCCCTTAAAAGCAGTAAAGGGTGGAGTTTTGAGAAGAGCAGGACATACCGAAGCAAGTGTTGATTTGGCTCGTTTGGCTGGTCTCTATCCGGCTGGTGTTCTCTGCGAAATAATGGCAGAAAATGGCAAAATGGCAAAATTAAAAGACCTATTCAAGTTGGCAAAAAGATTTAATATTAAAATAATCACTATCAAAGATTTGATTGCCTACCGGAAGAAAAATGAAAAACTGGTTGAAAGAAAAGTAACAACCACCTTACCAACTCCTTATGGTGATTTTACTCTTTATCTCTATGAAGATTTATTAGAACACCAATTACACATCGCATTGGTTAAAGGCGATGTGGCAGGAAAAGAAAATGTTTTAGTAAGAGTCCATTCTCAATGTCTAACGGGTGATGTCTTTCATTCTTTAAGATGTGATTGCGGTGAACAACTCCACACCGCCTTAAAGATGATAAGCAAAGAAAAACAAGGAGTACTCCTATATATGCGTCAAGAAGGAAGGGGTTTAGGACTCTTTTTAAAACTGAAATCTTATGAATTACAGGATTTAGGTTTAGATACGGTTGAATCAGCAAAGGCATTAGGCAAAGAACCCGATTTAAGAGATTACGGAATTGGTGCCCAAATTCTTGCTGATTTAGGAGTTACCACAATTAGATTACTTACCAATAATCCAAGAAAGATTATTGGCTTAGAAGGTTTTGGCTTAAAAGTGGTTGAAAGGGTACCTTTAATTATTAAACCAAATAAAAGGAATATAAAATATTTAGAAACAAAAAGGGATAAACTTGGTCATTTATTAGGAGACCTAAAAAGTGAGGTGCAAGATGGAAATTAAAGAATTTAAAGGTTATTTAGATGCCAAAAACAAAAAATTTGCTATTGTTATTTCCCGTTTTAATGAACTTATCACCCAAAATCTTTTAAAAGGTGCTTTAGATTGTTTAGAAAGACACAATGCCCAATCTTGCGATATCTATTGGACCTTTGGTACTTTTGAGATTCCTGGTGTTGCCAAAAGATTAGCCGAAAAGAAAACCTACGATGCAATTATCTGTTTAGGAGCAATAATCCGTGGTGATACACCCCATGCCGAATATATTGCTAACGAAGTAGCCAAAGGAATTGCCAAAATTTACTTAGATACTGGTATTCCCACCATTTTCGGAATTATTACTGCTGATAGTTTAGAACAGGCGATTGAACGGGCAGGCACTAAACAGGGCAACAAAGGTTTCATAGCGGCACTAGCAGCAATTGAAATGGCAAATCTAAAAGAAAAGATTTGAAAGAACCATTAAGAAGAAAGGCAAGAAAGGCAGCCTTAACTATTCTTTATATCCACGACCTTATGGGTTTTCCTCTTGATGAAGTAGTAAAACAGGTTTTAGAGAAAATCAAACTGAATGAAAAAAATTTAGAATACTTAGATAAACTTATATCCCAAATAAAAGAACACAAAAAAAAGATTGATAGGACAATAAAAAAATATTTAATCAACTGGGATTTTCAACGTCTTTCTTATATTGACCGAGCAATATTAAGGATTGCTACCTGCGAACTTCTTTATTTTGAAGATATTCCGCCAAAAGTAAGTATTGATGAAGCGATTGAGTTAGCCAAAGAATTTTCTGATGATGATGCGCGGAGATTTATCAACGGAGTTCTTGACGCCATTTATAAAAATTTAGATATTAAAAAATGAAATTTGGTATTATTTCCGATATTCACGGTAATTTAGAAGCCTTACAAGTTGTTTTACAAGAAATAAAAAAAGAAGACTGTAATGAAATAATCTTTTTAGGCGATATTGTTGGCTATGGTGCTAACCCCAATGAATGTATTGAATTATTAAGACAAGAAAGAGTAGTGGGCGTTGCTGGTAACCACGATTATGCGGTTTTAAATAAAACTTCTATTAAAAATTTCAATCCCTATGCCCAAGCGGCTATTTTGTGGACACAAAAAATATTGACTAAAGAATCTTTATGGTATCTTGATGCCTTTTTATTAGTAAACAAATCTTATCCTTTTCATATTGTCCATTCTTCGCCTGATGACCCTGGTGATTGGTATTATCTTTTCACCATTGAAGATATTATTCCCCAATTCAATTTTTTTAGTTATCCCGTCTGCTTAGTTGGTCACACCCATATTCCTTTTGTGGTAGCCAAAAGAAACGATGGAAAAATTGAAATAATCAAAGAGAATAAATTTGAATTAAATTCCGATTGGCAATATATTATCAATGTTGGAAGTGTTGGGCAACCTCGTGATCAAAATCCCCAAGCCAGTTTTGCTATTTACGATACCAAAACAAATATCTTCGAAATAAGAAGGATTGATTACGATATCAAAACAGCCGCTGATAAAATAATTAAGGCCAATCTTCCGCCGATACTGGCAGAAAGATTATTTTATGGCCAATAACCTCAAATTTTGAACTTTGCCTTGTTCTTTTAAAATTAGATAATAAATCCCTGGTGAGAGATTACCAATATCAAAATTTTTCTTATTTTTTATTTCGCCCTGATAAATTCTTTTAATTATTTTACCATCAATTGTTGCCAAATATATTTCACCGTTAAAAGAAGTCTTTACCGCAAGAGTAAAACGATTCTTTATCGGATTAGGATAGATTTCAAAATCCTTTTTTAAACTAAAAGTAATTACCTCTTCTTTTTCTTCAATTCCGTAAGGTAAAGTTTCACCAAAGAAAAGTAGAATTCTTCTTAACAAGGCTGGTCTTTGGATATATCTGGTAGCCACATAGTCTACTGCTTCAAAAGGAAAAGCAAAATATACTAACCGGTAATTTCCTTCGTATCTTATTCCGGCATAAGAATTTGGCTGGTCTTTATAAAAATGGGTAGCGACACTGCCGTTGATTGGTTCAATTACATCATTAGAACGAGCATTATTCGCACCACCGCCACCGGCCGCAACAACCGTATCACCGCCACCAATTGGATCATTAGAAATTCCAACTATCCAATAAGTGTTGGCATTAGGAGCAACATAACGGGCTTTTAAATAATTTTCATAAAATGGTGTGGAACCAATATTTTGACCAATATTCTGACCAGAAATAAAGAGATTACCACCGTTATCTAAATAATTTGCCAAAAGATTTCTTTCACTTTCGGTTAATGAATTAATACTATCTAAACCGGTAAACCAAATTACCACCGGATAACGATTTAAAGTATCCTGAGGCGGTAAACCTAAGGTATCTATTGACCAATAACGACGTAAGGCACCGATCGAATCAATCGCTCCTAAATAAAATCTTTGATAATCCTTTCTGTCATCATCGTCAACAACAATTATTCTTGGGAAACCACAGGTAATTTTTATTTTCCAAGGTGTTTCAATATAAGGCATTGGGTTGGCAGTTATCTTTACTTCAAATTCTACAACTTGCGAAGGAGCATTTTCTCTCATTCTAAAAACAAAAGAGTCACTACTTAACCAAACACTATCGCCAGCAAGAATTTGGGAAATTGTGGCAATCGGTTTAGTAATCTCAATATAAGGATTTCTTGTTGATAAAGAACAGCGAACATTAGAAGCATTCTGCCAGAATGGAGAATTTCTAACTTGAATAATTAAACCAACCGGCTCGCCTCTTTCGGGAACCCCGTTATTATTTCCAGCAGCATCATTAATTCTAAATCTTCTTAAAACCAAGTCAGAACGATTCCTCATAGAAAGTGCCTTGCCAGCATTAATCCGACCAAAACCTAATAGCCGATAACGATAAAGAGTATCAATCATTGTATCACAAGAATAGAAAATCATTGTTGTACATTCAGCATTAGTAATTTGGGGAAAGGCAGCTTTTAGAAGTGCTGCTAAACCAGCAACACAAGGAGAAGCAGCAGAAGTGCCGTCAAACCCTACATAACTATTATTAAGGTTTGTTGTGTGAACATTTGTTCCCGGAGCAGAAACATCAACCCACCAGGCATAATTTGACTCTTGTCCACCGCCCCAAACTGAATGATAATCGTTTGGATCAGAAGCCGCGGTCGCAATAACTCGCGGATAGCAAGCCGGATATCTCGGAGCACCGCCAGAATAAGTATTTCCAGCGGAAGCACTTAAAACACAACCCATATCCCAAGCGTATTGAATGGCATCATTCAATGGCGGATAATAATTAGGACCTCCCCAACTCATACTTATTGCCCAAGCACCATTCTGGGCAGCATATTGAATTGCCGAAATTGCGTGGTAAATATTAATACCGCCACCAGTACCACATCTTAAAGCCATTAACCGACATTTAAACCCAAAAGAAGCAACACCAATTTCATTATTAGTAATCGCTGATGCCGCTCCAGCACAAAGGGTTCCATGTTCATCATTATAAGGAACAGGATTTGGGTCAGGAGTACTCGAAACAAAATTATAACCAATAACATCATCAACAAATCCATTTCCATCATTATCAACACCATCTAAATCGCCACCCGGAATAGGATAAGGATCAAATCGACCATTATGGTTCCAATCTTCTGGGTGATTAATCCACATATTATCAATTAAATCTTCATGATTATAATCAATCCCATCATCCACAATAGCAATCACCACATTAGTATCTCCTTGCGAAATAGCCCAAGCCCTTGGACAATCGGTCTTCTTTAAATGCCATTGATAGATATACCTTGGGTCATTAGGAACAAAAGTATCAATCTTATCCATCGGCACAATTAAATTAGGCAAAACATACTCAAAAATTCCCAATTTTTCATACTCTCTTATTACTTTAGAAACCGCTTCCTCTTTTCTGTAATGAAAAAGATAAAGCAAATCAAAACCATATTTTAGGAAAAGTTCGTCTCGCCTTCCTTTTATCCCTTCAATCTTATCCACTAAGAAATATTTATTCAATTTATCACAATTTTTTATTCCGGTATAAAAGATACCATCTTGAGAATGGATGTTAATAAAAGGGTGAAATTCTTTTTTAAATTTAACTACTACTTGATTAGGAATTGTTTCATCAGCCAATAAAAAAGATATTAAAAATAATGTTGTTAGAATCATTATCTTCTTCATCTTCTCCTCCATTTTGTTTTTTTTAAATTATAATAAAATCTCAAAAATCTTCAACAAGTTTGACTATTAGATTTTTTTATATATAATTTTTAATTGAAAAACATTAAAAATTTAAAAATTGGTTTTATTGGTTATGGTCGTGTAGCAAAAGTTTTTGTCTTTTTTTTAAAAAGAAAAGGTTTTAAAATCAAAGCAATTAGCGATAGAAAAATGAAAGATTTTGATAATATAAAAGTTGCTAAGAGTTGTGATTTAATCTTCGTTGCCACTCCTGATAAAGAAATTAAAAAAGTTTATTTAGAAATAGAAAAATATTTGAAACCTAACACCTATTTAGGTCATTTTTCTGGTTCCTTACCTGCTGACCTATTAAATTGGCAAAAGAAAAAGAAACCCATCCATCTTTTTTCTCTTCACCCAATTTTAACTTTTGGTAATTTTAAAAAGGCAATAAAATATCTACCAAAAACTTATTTTGCTATTGAAGGAACCGAAAAAGGAAAAATTATTGCTAAAAAAATTGTAAAAGAAATTTCTGGTAAATATTTCTGTTTAAACAAAAAAGATAAACCATTATACCATTTGATGTGCACAACCACCAATTTTCTTTTCCCAATTTTTTATTTTGCTTTCAAAATCGCTAAAAAGTTAAAAATTCCTAAGAAAGCCCTTTATCCTTTGGTAGCAACCACCATTGAAAATATCTTTGAGAAAGAGATAAAAAAAGTGATTACCGGACCCGCTGCCAGAAAAGAAAAGAATGTAATCAATCTTCATAAAAAGATATTAAGAAAATATTTTTCCGATTATTTAAAAATGTACGAAAGTTTAACAAAAGCAATAATAAAAATAATAGAAAAATGATAAAAAGAATTTTTTTACCTTTGCTCTCTGCTATCTTAATAATCACCTGTGCCCGAAAATTACCACCACCTAATCCTGATATTTTTCCACCAGAAATAGAAGATTATTCTGTTCCTAATAATTATACCATAAAAATTAAATTTAATGAAAATCTTTCTTCAAAAGTTGATTTAGAAAAATTTTCTATTCTTTCCCAAAAAGAAACTTTAAAAATAAAAAATATTCTTGTTGAAAAGGAGTTTTTAACAATTTTAACAGAACCGCAAAAACCAATAAATTATACTATTTTTGGTGAAATAGAAGATTTAAATAATAATCTTTCTCGTTGGAAAATAAAATTTAAAGGAAACCCCAATCCTGATACCATAAAACCTTTCATTAAAAATATTACTATTAATCAAGAGAAAATAGAAATAAATTTTTCTGAACCCATCTTTGATACCAACCTTTATTATCTCTTATCACCTTCTTTACCAATAGAAACAGTTTGGAGTCAAGATAGAAAAAGTTTAATATTTTTATTTAGAGAAAAACCAAAGGAATTTTGCTCTTTTCTTATTTTGCCAACTTTAAAAGATTTGGGCGGTAATTATTTAGTGAGTGGCGAAGCAGTTTTTCAAATTTTTGATACGACAATCAAATTTATCAATCTAACTGGAAAAATCTTCTTACAAGAAAGTTTGGTTAATAATTCACTTGTTATTTTTAAAAAAGAGGATTTTATTTCTTTTACTCTAACCAAAAAAGATATTTTTAAAACAAAAATAAAAGAAGGAAAATACCAAATTATTTCTTTATTAGACCAAGATTGGGATTTTCTACCCGAATTTTATAATATTGAAGAGAAAATAATTGAAAAAGACACAACGATTACTATTTTTTTATCGCCGATAAAAGAAAGGAAAAGGATTGATGAATATCTTAAATAAATTTTCTATCTTCCGAATAATTGTGACGATTTTGTTGCTCTTTATTATTTTAAATATAACTTTTAATTTTTTTATCTCTAAAAAGCCAAAAATTTTTGTTTTTTTAGATTCCTCTTTAAGTATGGAGGAAGAAAAAAAATTTCCGCAAGCGATTAATTTCTTGGAGATCCTAAAAAAAGAAGTTAAAGATTTCAAAATTTTTACTTTTGGTGAAACAATCAAAGAAGTCTCTTCGCTTGCCAATCTTTCCTGCCAAGAAAAAAGAACCGACTTTAATAAGGTCTTCGATATCTTTCCTTTAAAAAAACCGGATATAGTTTTAATTTTAAGTGATGGGCTTCATAATTCTGGCTCTTTTTCACTCACAGAAAAACTACCCTTTCCCATTCACACAATTGGTTTTGGCACGCCTGCCCTTTACGATTTTTCCATTTCCGATGTTAATTATCCTAATTTTACTTTTGTTAATGAAACTGTAAAGGTAATTTTCCGAATAAAAAGTAGTAATTTAAAAGGTTTATTACCAGTTTTTTTAATAAGTGACGAAAAGATAATCCAAAAAAAAGAATTAAATTTTCTAACCGAAAATGTGATTTTAGAAGATTCCTTTAAAATTATCTTTTCCGAAGAGGGTAAAAAGTTTTTAACTCTAAAGATTCCAGATATTAAAGAGGAAGTTGACCATTCTAATAACCAATATTTTTTAACAATTACTGTAAAAAAGAAATTGGCAAAAATTCTTTACCTTTCTAATCAACCAACCTTTAATTTAAAATTTATCAGGAAAAATTTAGAAACAAACCCTGATTACCAAGCCGATTTTGTTTATACCTTTGAAAAAAGAAATCTTAATTTAATAATGAAAGATTATGAAGTTATTATCTTTGATAATTTTGACTTTTCTGTTTTAAAAGATAAAGAAAAAGAGATGGTTAATAATTTAATAAAAAAGGCAAAAGGGATTCTTTTTTTAGTAGATAAAAATGTTAATTTTACTAATTTTTCTGAATATTTACCTATTTCGCCAGAGAAAATTCAACCAGAAAAAGAAGTTTATTTTCGTTTAACAGAAAAAGGAAAAGAAAATATTGTTTTGGAAAATATTTTAAATGAGATTAATAATCTACCACCCTTTTCTGGTTATTTAAAAGGAAAACCAAAAGAAAATACCGAAGTTTTATTAATAACCGAGAAAGATTCTTCTCCCCTCTTTTCTTATCATTTTTATCAAAATAAAATAATCGCCCTTTGTAGCGGCTTTCCTTTTTGGCGTTGGCTATTTGTTTCTGATGAACTTTTACAAACAAAATTAAGCAATTTCTTTCTCTCTCTTATCTCTTTTTTAAAAGAAGGAAAGTATTGGATTAATATCTCTTTAGAGAAAGAGGTCTTTAATTATCCCGAGGAGATAAAAATTAAAGTTATTGCTCTAAACGAAATTGGCAAACCAGCAAGAGATTTAAACATTGTTTTAGAAATTCCTAAATACGAAATAAGGCAAGTTTTTAATGAAGTTGCTGATGGTCTTTACCAAACAAATTTTTTACCTCCCGATACTGGTGAAATCCCTTTAAAAATTTCTGTTTTCAAAGAGAAAGAGAAGATAAAAGAAGAGAATATAAAATTAAAAATTCTACTGGAATTAGAAGAGAAGAAAACTCCTTATTTAGATACCCTCTTTTTAAAAAGTCTTGCCCAAAAAAGTAATGGCGATTTTTATCTTTATCCTAATGTACCAACAACTTTCACTTTCTTAGAAGAAAAGAAGAGAATAAATTTAAAAATCTATTTCCAAAATAATTTTTATATCTATTTAATATTAATCTCCCTTTATATTTTAGATATTTATTTAAGAAAAAGAAAAGGACTGCCATGAAAAAAATTCTTATAATTCTATTATTCTTTTTATTATTAAATCATCTTTTTGCTTCTTCTTGGAATGAAAAAGTTATTAATTATTTAGAAAGTAAAAATATTAAAAAGGAGTTAATTGTTCTAATCATTGCCACCTTACCAATTATTGAATTAAGGGGTGCTTTACCGATTGCCTTAAATTATTTTCATCTCCCTTTTCTAAAAAGTGTTTTTCTCTCAATTACTGGCAATCTCTTACCTATCTTACCAATTCTTTTTCTTTTAAAATTTATTATCAATCTTCTTAGTAAAATAAATTTATTCAGAAAATTCTTTAATTGGCTCTTTTTGAGAACCCAAAAAAGGAGTAAAATAATCGAGAGATATGAAATTTTGGGTCTAATTATCTTTGTTGGAATTCCATTGCCGACAACTGGTGCTTGGACTGGTGCCTTAGCTTCTTTTATTTTAGGTCTAAATCCTTTTTTATCTTTCCTTGCTATCTCTTTAGGTGTGTTAATTGCCTCTATTATCGTTTCAATTTTTTGCCTATTAGGAAAAATCGGCGCAATAATCGCCGGAATATTTTTATTCTTAATAATTACAATTCCCTTTTTAAAAAGTAAAAAATCTAATTTGAATTAATTATTAAAATTAAATCGTTAATTGTCTTAACCGGGCAATTCTTTTTTGAATTGGTGGATGGGTGGCAAAAAGTTCTTCAATATTTAATCTATCTTTTAAAAAGGGATTAGTGATAAATAAATGGGCAGTTGCTTCAGAAGCAGTTTTTAATTTTAAATTTGTTTTAGCAATTTTTTCTAAGGCACTGGCTAATGCTTCGGGATCTCTAATGATTTCCGCACCGGTGGCATCAGCAAGATATTCTCTTTCTCTGGATATCGCTGCTCTTATTAGAAATACTAATATCGGTGCAATTATTGCCAAAACTATGGCAATTATTAAGAAAATAAAATTACCTTCTCCCCTTCTTCTATCATCTCTTCTGCCGCCGCCGAAAAAGAAAAGGTAGCGGAAAAATAAATCTCTAAAAAGAACAATCAAACCGCCAACAATCGCAACAATGGTCATTAATAAAACATCGTAATTTCTAATATGTGCCATCTCGTGGGCAATAACTCCTTGTAATTCATTTCTATTCATCATATTTAAAAGTCCGGTTGTTACGGCAATTGCGGAATTATTTGGATTTCTACCAGTAGCAAAGGCATTGGGTGAAGGGTCTTCAATAATATAAACTTTTGGTTTAGGAACACCAGCAGCAATGGCAACCTCTTCCACAACATTATGTAATTGATAGTATTTATCAACCGATGCTGGTTTGGCACCACTTAAACTTAATGCCAATTTATCAGCATTATAATAAAGAATAAGATTATAAAAGATAATAAAAAAGGCAAAGAAAATATAACCGGAAGCACCCCAATTAAAAACTTGGATTAATACATAACCAATAACTGCTAAAAGAATAGTAATAACAAAAACAAAAAGATAGGTTTTTAATTTATTTTTTCTTATTAAATCATAAAAGGTTGTTGCTGACATTTTATATTATTATAAAAAAATTTATTAAGAAGTCAATTTGATTAATAAAATTAATAAAGGTATAAAGATAATGAACAATTGGTATTCTCTTTTAGTCCATTAACCTTTATTTAAAAATTATTAACTTTCTTTTTAGGTTGAAATCTTTACCTTTTAAAATAAGGAAATAAAGACCATTATTTAAATCTTTTGTTAGTAAGGTTATCTCATTCTTGTCTTTCTTTCCTTTATCAATCAATTTTACTTTTCTACCATTATTATCATAAAGGATTAAAGAAACCTCTTCTTCTTTCGGTAAGAAATATTTGATATTCAATTTATCCTTTATTATATTTGGTAAGATATTTAAAACCGGTGAGGTTATTTTATTTAAATTAGAGACTTGATAAGTGGATACAGGACCCATTTGCATTCCATCAATAATAATATGATCCCAACTTGAATCATATCCTGGTGTGTCTTCAGATTAAAAACTACGATTGACAACAAATATTCCCATACCACGAAAATCAATATTTTCGTAATAGGTATCAGGCGGTACAGGTGTTCTAATCCAAACGGAAAT
>JBDRVE010000030.1 GCA_039801725.1 candidate division WOR-3 bacterium
TTAAACAAGCAGTACCAGCAGCACCAGCACCAATCATTCCTATCCGAACTTTTTTAACATCTTTACCAACAATTTTTAAAGCATTGATTAATCCTGCTAAGGTTACAGCAGCAGTTCCTTGCTGGTCGTCATGCCAAACAGGAATATTAAGTTCCTTCCTTAAAGTATCTAAGATATAAAAACATTTTGGTTGGGCGATATCTTCTAAATTATAACCACCAAAAGAGGGCTCCAGTAATTTGGCAACTTCAATGAATTTATCAGGATCCTTCGTTCCTACTGCAATTGGCACAGCATCTACACCACCAAGATATTTGAAAAGTAATGCCTTTCCTTCCATTACTGGCAAAGATGCCTCCGGTCCAATATCACCAAGTCCTAAAACTCTTGTACCATCAGTTAAAACAGCAATAAGATTCCCTCGATTGGTATGTTCCCAAACCTTTTCCGGATTTCTAAAGATATCTTTACAAGGCTCGGCAACTCCTGGTGTGTACCAAATAGCAAAATCATCAAAACTTCTTATCGCACATTTAGCAGTAATTTTCACTTTTCCTTTATAAAAGGGATGAAGTTTTAAGGCATCTTCGCCTGGTTTCTTTGCTTTTTCAATTAATTCTTCTTTTGTTAAAACCTTTTCTTTTGCTTTTTTTACAATTTTCTTTACGGTTCTCTTTCTAACCTCTCTTTTTGCTTTCTTCTTAACTTTTTTCATCTTTTACTCCTTTCTTTTTGGTTGTTTAATAAAAAAGGTGATTATTGCTCCTAAAATACATAAAATTCCAGCAACAATAAAGGCTAAATTATAACTTTTTGTCCTTTCTAAAACTTGCGGAGCAAAGATATTACCAAGAAGTCCACCAACTCCATAAGCAGTAAAAACAAGTCCATAATTCATTCCGACATTTTTTGTTCCGTAGAAATCAGCAGTAACTGCCGGAAAGACCGCTAAATAACCACCAAAACATAAGCCCACTAAAGAGACACCAAGCCAATAATAAAAAGGAAGAGAAGGAATTATTGTGTATAGAAAAACAGCAATTCCACAAATCAGAAAAATTAAGAAGAGGGCTTTCATTCTGCCAATCCAGTCAGAAATTTTTCCCCAAAAGATTCTGCCAAAGGCATTAAAAATGGCAAGAAGACTAACAGCAAAGGCAGCGGTCTCTTTTGTTAATTTTGCTAAATCTTGACCAATTGGTGAGGTCTGACCAATTATCATTAGACCAGTAGCACAACCAAAGAAGTAAATAAGCCAAATTAAATAGAATTGATAGGTGCTAAGCATCTCCAAAGGAGAGTAACTATAAGTAGTTGCTTGGGAAGTTGGTGGCGGAGTCCAACCTTCGGGTTTATAGCCTTCTGGTGGATTTCTTAAAATCAAAGCACCAATTATTACTAAAATTAGAAAGACTATTCCTAATACAATAAAGGTATTAAAGACATTGATAGTATCAATTAGACTACGGGCAATGGGTGCAACGATTAAGGCACCAGCACCAAAGCCGGCAACAGAAATTCCGGTGATTAATCCCCGCATATCCGGAAACCATTTGACACCGACTGAAATTGGACAGACATAAGCGAAACCAATACCAATACCTGAAAGTATACCATAAGATAGTAAAATTCCCAAGAAAGACTTGGTGAGCCCTGATAAGATAAGTCCTAAGCCGAGAAGTATGCCACCAGTTATCGCAACAACTCTTGGTCCTTTTTTATCCTGCCATCTACCACCAACTATTGTTGCTAAGGCAAAAAATATCAGAACAAAGGCAAATGGTAATGTTGCTTGGGTTGGTGTAAGATTTAGGGGCGCACCTTGTAATGGTTTTCTAAATACACTCCAGGCATAGATGGCGCCTAAACATAATTGAATTAAAATGGCGCCAATCATTATAAACCAGCGATTTTTAAACATTAGATATTCCTCCGAAAAGCCCGTAATTTATTAACTTATCTTTATTTTTCTAATTATTCTTCTAAAGTAGAGATATCGCCAATCGGCAAGCCGAGAGCCTCGGCTTTTAACAGTCTTCTCATTATTTTGCCACTTCTTGTCTTTGGTAGTTTATCACGAAATTCAATATCTTCTGGTCGAGCAATCGGTCCAATCTCTTTGGCAACCCATTCTTTTAATTCATTTTTCAATTCTTCAGAAGGTTGGTATCCAACTTTTAAAACAACAAATGCCTTTGGAACATCACCTTTTACTTCGTGGGGAATACCGATAACTGCTGCTTCCGCAACTGCTGGATGGGCAACTAAGGCACTCTCTATTTCAGCAGTTCCTAATCTATGACCGGCAACATTTAACACTTCATCAGCCCTTCCTCTAAACCAGAAATAACCATCTTCGTCAATCGTGCAAGAATCACCGGTGAGATAGACATTAGGAAATCTTGACCAATAAACCTGTTTATATCTTTCTGGATCTTTATATAAGGTTCTTAACATTGATGGCCAAGGAGAAGTAATCACTGCCAAACCGTTTTCATTAGGTTTTATTTTTTTACCATCAGAAGTATAAACATCAGCATTAAACCCAGGCAAAGGTTTTGTCGCGGAACCAGGTTTTAATGGTGTAATTGGTAAGGGCGAAACAATAAAAGAACCAGTCTCTGTCTGCCACCAGGTATCCATTATTGGACATCTTTCTTTACCAATATGTTTGTAATACCATCGCCAGGCTTCCGGATTAATTGGTTCACCAACAGAACCAAGTAGTCTTAAAGTTGATAAATTATATTTATTTGCCCACTCTTCACCATATCTCATATGCATTCTGATTGCAGTTGGTGAGGTATACAAAATAGTTACACCTTCTCTTTCAATTATTTTCCACCATCTACCTGGATCAGGATAATCAGGTGCTCCTTCATATAAAATAGAAGTAGCACCAAGCATTAATGGCGCATAAACAATATAACTATGACCAGTAACCCAACCAATATCTGCCGCACACCACCAGATATCTTCATCTTTTATATCAAACACATATTTTAAAGTGGTGTATGTTCCCACTGCGTAACCGCCATGAACATGGACAACTCCTTTGGGTTTACCTGTTGTTCCCGAAGTATAAAGGATATATAAGATATCCTCAGAATCCATTATTTCTGTTTCACAATAATCGCTCTCTTTTTCGGTAATCTCATGCCACCATAAATCTCTACCTTCTTTCATTGGCACATTTTCGCCGGTTCTCTTATAGACAATAACTTTTTCAACAGTTGGACATTCTTTTAATGCTTCGTCAGAATTTGCTTTTAAAGGTACAATCTTACCACGCCGATAACCGCCATCAGCCGTAATTAATACCTTTGCTTCAGCATCAATAATTCTATCTTTTAATGCTTGGGAAGAGAAACCCGAGAAGACAACTGAATGGATAGCACCAATCTTGGCGCAGGCAAGCATGGCAATTGGTAATTGAGGAATCATTGGTAAATAAATGGTTACTCGGTCACCTTTTTTTATTCCCAATTTCTTTAAGGCATTTGCCAATTTATTTACTTCTTTGTAAAGTTTGTAATAGGACCAGTATTCCACTTCACCCGGTTCACCCTCAAAGATATAAGCAACCTTATTTTTTCGATAAGTCTTAATATGCCGGTCAAGGGCATTATGGACAATATTTATTTTTCCGTCAACAAACCATTTGGCAAAAGGTAAGTTCCATTCCAAAACCTTTTTCCAAGGAGAAAACCATTCGAGTTCTTTGGCGTTTTCTTCCCACCACCATTCGATATTCTTTTGAGATTTCTCTAAGAGTTCTTCTAAAGTTTTAATTCCGTGTTTATCCATAAATTTTTTAATATTGCTGTTTTCCACAAGTTCTTTCGGTGGGTAATATATCTCTTTTGCTTGCGCCATAATTTTCCTCCTTTTAATTTTTAAAATATTTTTTTAAATATTTTACAAATATTTTTTTTAAAATCAAATTGTTTTTTAAACTTTATTACTCACTTGGTGAAACCACGATTTTAATTCCTCTATCTCTTCTCTTTCCTTTTCGTTGAGACAAGGAAAGATAGCATTATTAGTCAAAAGAGGTTCGTTAATAAAAGAAAGATTTTCGGCAAACTTGGTATAGGGAATGGGTGAATATTCGGCTAAATGAATTTTTACCTTTAAAGGCAATAAGAATTCAATACTTTTTCTTATTGATTCAATGCTTTGATTTGGTAAACCAATTAATAAATAGACTTCTATTTCATTTGGTAAAAAACCAGCATTTATTAGATTATGGTAAGCCTTTAAAAATTCTTCAGTTTTTACTTTATTACCTAATTTCATTTGTAATGAAAAATCAGTGGTTTCTAAACTTAAATAAATAGTTTTAAAATTTGCTTTTTTCATTAAATGGCAAGTTTCTTCATCTAAATAACGAGGGTGAAGTCCATTAGGAGTATGAAAATTAAGTTCTAATCTCTCTTCAATAATTAATTTCAATAATCTCTTAAATTCCGGATTTAAAAGAAGGGCATCATCATAAAAAACAATATTCTTTATTTCCCTTCTTTTATAATACTTTATTTCTTCTAAAACATTTTCAGCCTTTCTTATTTGGTAACTATTTATCAAATATTTTACAGCACAATAGGGGCAATTATAAAGACAGCCAATAGAAGTTAAAATACAAACGTAATCAAGTTTTTTGTATAAATCATAAGCGGGATAGGGAAGCGAAAAAAAATCTTTTCTTTTTAAATTATCAAAATATTTAGGAAGTTCCTCTTCAAATCTACCTTTAACTACAATATCGGCATGGGAATATTTTTTAGCATGTTCGTAATAAAGAGTGGGATAAATCCCTCCCAGAATAATTGGTTTTTTAAATCTTTCTTTAAGAATCTTTATCATTTCAAAAGTTCCCAAATACCAATAGGTCATCACCGAAGTAATAAAAATATAATCAGGTTGTTTTAAATTTTCCAATATTTCGTAAAAAAGGTTGAGTGGCATGCCATATCTTTTATATCTTCTTTTCACATTTTTATAAATCTCTGGTTTTTCAATAAAAGTATAAGGAAATTTTCCTCTTCCGTATTTATCTTTTTTTATTTTAAAGTTCTTTAAGATTAACGGATGGTTACGGTCGAGACAATCGATAAGATCAACTTCAAAATTGTTTTCTCTTAAATAACTTGCCAGATATAAAAGACCTAAAGGTTTTAAAAAGAAATCATAGGCCTTGAAATCATAAATCCACGGATTAATAAGTAATGCTCTTTTCAAAATAATGAAGAATAAAGATGAAATAGAAGAAGCCTTTTGTTTAAATTATACTCACATTCTTCATAAATTTGGTTTAATTTATGAAGAACATTGACAATTTCTTCATAAGTTTTTCTTTCGGCTAAATATTTTAATCTTGGTTCTACTTCCCACAGATTAAGATAACCCAATTTTTGATATAGAAGGCCACGATAAAGAAAAATTAAATCCTTTATAAAATTAACAATTTCGTCGTAATCCAATTCGCAATATTTTTCATAAAGGGTTTTGAAAAGAAAATAGCCACTCTCTTTTTTGATCTCAGCAAATTTTATTATTTCTTCAGGAAATATCTTATCTCCTCGATTTGCCAATTCAATTGCGGTTCTCAAACTGCCAAAACTAAATAAACTGGCTTTTTTGGCAACTTCCGGCGGATAGGATTTTCCGAGAAGGTATTTTTCAATCTCTTTTATTGATAACGGAAAAAATTTTATAAGATAACAACGCGAAAGGATGGTGGTAGGTAATTTATGAAGTTGGGAAGTTGTTAAAATAAAAAACACTTTTTCCGGCGGTTCTTCTAAGGTTTTCAAAAAGGCATTGCTGGCTTCTTGAGTCATTCTTTCGGCTTCCAAAATAATATAAATCCGATAACTATCGGCTTTTACTTTTATTCTTTCTTTAATCTCTTTTATTAAATCGATAGAGATGGTATCTTTTTTAGAGATTGCTGGTTTCATTTCAAAAAGACGGTATTGATTTCTCAAATCAAGCATTTCTTCGTATTTTTCATCGTCTTTTATTTCTTTGATATTTGCTAATCCCGGAAAGAAAATATCTAAATAAGGATATTCTAAATTTTCAATCGCCTGACAATGGAAACATTCACCACAGGGAGCAACTTTCGGATTGAGACAATTAAGATACTGAGCAAAAACCAATGCCACAGTCCTCTTACCAATGCCTCTTTTCCCATAAAAAATTAAGGAACGACAAAAAGGTTTCTCTTTTAATTTTTTTAAAAATTCAATATTTTCCTTATGGCCAATTATTTTTTGGAAATTATTTACCGGCTTAACCATTCTAAAGGATTTACTGGTTGTCCTTCTTTTCTTAATTCAAAATGAAGGTATTCCGAGGAAAGTCCAATTGCCTCTTGGGCTTTCACTTCTTGGCCTACTCGCACTGCTATTTCCGAGAGGTTGGAATAGACGGTGTAATAACCTTCGCCATGATCAATAATCACCATATTACCATATCCCCGAAATCGATCAGCATAAACAATCCTACCAGGAGCAATGGCGATCACTTTGGTGCCAAATTCAGTTTGAATATCAATTCCTTGATTTTTGATTTTTGTTTGATATTTGGGATGAGAAAGGCTGCCAAAATAACTGATAATTTTACCTTTCACTGGCCAAGGAAGATTGTTTTTTTCTTTCTCTAAATAATGGGCACCAGGAGGTAACTTTCTTTTTATTCTTTTTCTTTCTAATTCAGCAATTAAATCGCTCAATCGTTTTTCTGCTTCTTTTAATTCCTGTTGTAATTTCTCTTGTTCACCCTTTTCGCTACGAATTTTGTTTAAAAGTCTTCTTTGTTCTTCTTTTCGTTCTTTTAATTTTTTCTCTTCGTTCTCTTTTTCTTCTTTCAAAGTTTTTATTTCTTCGTAAGCCATTAACAATTCTCTTTTATCTTTTTCTAATTTCTTTTTTAAATTGGCCAACTCGTAAATTTGATTTTGGTTTTCTTTAGCGATGTAATTGAGATTTATCAATTTAGCATAAATTTCTGGTAAAGATTTATTGGAGAAATAAATTTCTAAAGGTAACCGAGTTTTAATTTTGTATAAAAGAATAACTAATTTGTCAATATCTTTTTCTTTTTCGTTAATTTTTGCTTCAGTAGTTTTGATTTCTTTTTCTAATTCGTTAATTAAATTTTCATAATTTTTAATAGTGGTAATAAATTGGTTAATTAATTTTCGAGTCAAATTAGTTTTTTCATCGATCGTTTCAATCATCTTTAAGATTCCTTTTTCCTCTTTCTTTAGATTTTCTAATCGCTCTTCAACCTGTTTTAACTTTTTTCTAATTTCTAAAAGTTCCTGCTTATTCTTTTCGATCTCTTCCTGGGTGGCTCCTTCTTGGGCGAAAAGAATTAAAAATAAAGATAATAATGAGAAAAATTTTAATTTTTTCATTTTAAAATTCGATTTAAAGCAAGATTAGCACCAATGCCGCCAAGAAAAGCACCAAAAAGAACAGCAAAAATTAATATAAGGAGCGTTGGAAAATTAAAAGTCATTACACTTAAACTCATTATTTGATAAATAATAAATAGAAGAATAAACGAAAAGATCCCTCCCAAAATACCTTCTAAAATACCTTCCAAATAAAAAGGTGCTTTAATAAAATAATCTTTTGCTCCCACTAATTGCATAATTTCAATTTCCCTCTGGCGAATAAAAAGACTCTGTTCAATATTTTGAAAAATGATAAAAATTACGGAAATGGCAACAACGATCAAAATGCCAATATCAATATAAATAATATTATTTAACACTCTCACTAATCGACTAACTAATTCTTCTCCTGCCCAAACATCTTTTATTCCAGGAATTAATTTTAACTTATCTTCAATTCTTTTAATCTCGGCTACTTGTTTAGCCTTAGGAGAAATTCTTATTCTTAAAGAAGGTGGTAAAGGATTTCTTTCCAAAGCATCTAAAAAACTGGCTTCTTCTTTCAATTCTTCCTTTAAAATTTTCAAGGCTTCATCCTTAGAAATATATTTTACTTCTTCCACTCCATCGATTAAATTGATTTTATCCTTTATTGTGGAAAAAGAAACTTTTTCATCCAAGAAAGCATAAATCTCAATCTTATCATAGGCAATTTTTAAAGAAAGAAAAAGATTATAAGTTAAAAGAAAAAATATTAAAATAATCAAAAGACAGAGACCAAAAGCAAAAGTAGATAGAAAAAAGGGCAAGGGTTTTTTCTTAATTCCTCTTAAACTTTCTTTAAAAATAAAACTAATCATAGGCAATTCTTCCGGAGATGATGTGTAATCTTCTTTTCTTTAATAGTTGGGGTAGTTCTGAATGATGAGTAGCCATAATTACGGTTGTTCCCATCAAATTTATCTCCTTAAAAATGTTGATGATTTCTTTACTCGCTTCTTCATCAATATTACCAGTGGGTTCATCGGCCAAGATTATCTCCGGATCTTTTACCAATGCTCGGGCAATTGCTACTTTTTGCTGTTCACCACCTGATAACTGATAAGGATAACAGTCTTTTTTATGGGCTAATCCCAAACGGGTTAGGGTTCTAATAATTTTTTCTCTTATCTCGTCTCCTTTAATGTCAATTGCTTTTAGAACAAATTCTAAATTTTCATAAACTGTTCGATCATAAAGCAGTTTAAAATCCTGAAAGATAATTCCAATATTTCGTCGATAAAAGGGAAGTTCCTTTTTCTTGATCAAAGAAATATTTTTGTTATTAACAATTACTTTCCCAGTGGTGGGCAATTCTTCGGCATAAATCAATTTTAAAATAGTTGTTTTTCCGGCACCAGTAGGACCGGTAATAAAGACAAACTCTCCTTTTTCGACTTTAAAAGAAACATTAACTAATGCGGGCCATTTATTTTGATAGGTTTTCGAAACATTATCAAATTCAATCATTTATCTATATTTTATAAAGAAATATTTAAAAGTCAATTAAACTCGGTAAATGTGTGAAGACCTGGTTACTCAGATTAATAGGAATATTAAGATAAGAAATGCCTTTCATAAAGGATAGACATCCAAAAAGAACACCACCTACCAATGGCAACCATCAGCAATTTTTAACAAGAGCAACAGCTGGCAATCATATTTTAGCATATTTACTATAATCTATTGACTTTTTTTGATTTTTAATTATAATTATTCAGATAGAAATAGTAGGAAATGAAAGTAACGACCGTTTTACGTTATGGATTAAGATTGATGATTCAGATGGGTAAGAATTATCAAAAAGAGCCGTTATCCTTAAAGTTAATTGCTAAAAAGCAGAAAATACCAATTAAGTATGCCGAAAAGATTATTAATCTTCTTTTAAAAGCTGGTTTGGTAAGGAGTGTGAGAGGAAAGGAGGGAGGGTATTTACTTGCTTCAAAACCAAAGGAGATTAAATTATTGGCGATCTTTAAGGCTTTGGATGGTGAAGTATCTTTAGTTGATTGTGTTTTAAATCCCCAAATCTGTAAAAGGTCAAAATATTGTGAGGCAAGGAGGTTATGGCGATTGTTGAGTGAAAATTGGAAGAAAATACTTAGCACTTTAACATTGAAAGATTTATTAAAAGGGAGATAATTATGTTGCCCAAAATTGGCAAAATTGATAAAGAAGTTTTTGACAGAATTATTTTTCCTCACTTGGGGAAATTTAACCAAAAGGTTCTTATTAAACCAATGCACGGAGTTGATGCGGGAGTAATTGAAATTGATGAAGAAAAAGTAATGGTAGTTGCTTGCGACCCAACGTTTGGTATGCCGGTAATAATGCCTTTCTTTGGTTTTCTTATCGTTCATATCTGTGCCAGTGATGTTGCGGTTTTAGGTGTGAAGCCAGAATATTTAACAATATCACTTCTTTTGCCTCCCGGAACCGATATAAAAACCTTAGAGGAATTTTGGAGACAAATTTCCTTAGAATGTGAAAAATTAGGGATCGCAATTGTTGGTGGTCACACTGGTGTTTATCCAGGAATTAGTTATCCTTTAAATGGCGGTTGCACAGTATGGGGGTTTGGTAAGAAGGAAGAATTAACACCTCCCAATAATGCTCAGATTGGTGATAAAATAGTAATTACTAAAGGACCAGCAATTGAAGCAGCAGGAATTTTGGCATATCAAGCCGAAGATAAATTAAAACAGGTTATTAATAAAGAATTGATTGAAAAAGCAAAGAAACTAATCTGGGAGATGACTGTTGTGAAAGATGCTTTAATTGCCAGAAAATATGCCAATGCGATGCACGATGCAACTGAAGGCGGACTTTTGAATGGAGTGTACGAAATTGCCGAAGCCAGTAAGGTAGGTGTAATAATTTATGAAGAGAAAATTCCAATTTTAGAAGAAGTGAAGGTCATCTGTGATTATTTTAAAATTAACCCATTAATCTCAATAAGTGAAGGAACATTAATTATTACTCTTCCCCCAGAAAAGACAGCAGATTTGATAAAAGAGCTTAAAGAAAACGGAATTTCTGCCTGGGAGATTGGCGAAGTTATTGAAAGAAAAAGAGTTTTTATAAAAAAGGATGGTAAAGAAGAGGAACTTCGACCAGTAAAAGTGGATCCCTTTTGGGATGCCTATTTTAGTGTTTTATGAAAATAATAAAAGAATTAGAAAAAGCGGTTAAGGAACTAAAGAAAGAAAAGAGATTTATTTATTTAATTCCGGAAGTGCGGACAAATTTTGTTTATGGTAAAGAAAATATGAAAGAAATAAAAGATATTGCTGGTGTTGATGGTAGAATAACAGTTGTTAATAATAAGCCTTATCCGGCAGGAAAAATAAAATTTGGTGCTTCTGACCATCTTGCCCGGCTACTCATAGAAGTAAGAAAATATAATAAAAAATATTTTTCCGCAATTAATTTTAAATTTGATAGAAAGATACTAAAGATAATTAAAAAAGTTGCGAAAGAAAGAAAAATAAAAATTGGTATGATTGATCGCAAAAAAGAACCAGAAAGATTTAAGTTAAAAGATAAAAAGTCTATGCCTTGGAAAATTGCCTATCTTTACAAAAGATACAAGGAAATTCCTCAGATATTTTACGAGACGGCTGGTTTAGGAAAAGAGCCTTTGTTTGTTATATTAGGAGAAAATCCCCGGGAGATAATTTCAATAATCAAAGAGATATTAAGATATTTATGATTAATTTGTTATTTTTATTGTTTAATTTTTCTTATAAAATTGATGGCTATTTTACTTGGCGTTACGATAAAAAATTTATTCTCCACGGTTCAGAGATTGATTTCCGATTTGTTTTTGGTGAGGATTATGACCGACTACTAATCTTTTTTCAAATTCCCTTCACTTCTCATTTTAATGATCATTTTTGGCAACATTACGGCGATGAATATTTTTACTTAAAAAGTCCAATGGGAAATTTAAATTTAAAAATTGGCCGATTTGATATCCCCTTTTCTCTTTTGAAATATTATGACACTCATTTTCTTATCTTCCAACCTTTGTATGAAAATGTTTTGGGTTATAAGAAAAATATTGGTGTTTCTTTCTTTGGTTATCTAAAGGATTTTCTTTTTGATTTTAATTATTCCTTTTCCGATTGGGAATTTAAAAATCTCGTTTTTACTTTAAGGTTAGGTTTAGATAAAGAAAAAAGCAAATTTGGCTTCACTTTTTTAAAGGAGAAAGAAAAATTTACTGCCTTTGATATCAACCTTATCTATCTCCTTTTTGATTTAAAAAGTGAATTTGTCTATTCTTTTACCAAAAAGAAAGGGATATTTTTTGTTTTAACTTTTATTCCTTTTTGGGAATTAGAAACAAAATTTGGTTATAAATATTGGGAAAAAGAAAATAATCTCAATTTAGAATTAGCAAAAGATTGGCGATTTTTAGAGTTAAAATTAGGAATTAATTATCTATTCAAAAAAGAATTTAAACCAATAATCCAAGGAAATTTTAAAATATGAAAAAACTATTTCTATCTCTATTGATAACCGAGATTATCTTTGCTGGAGTCTGTATTTGGCGTAATCCGGATAAGGATATTAAAAAAATTTTTCCTAAAGCAACCGGTTATAAAAGTATTATTAGAAGATATGATAAGAAAGAAAAAGAAAAAATTGAGAAATTTATTAATAAGGAATTAGATCCCGATGAGACAGAATTCACTTTTTATCAAATTTTTCTGGGTAAAAAAAGAATTGGCACAGTTCTTACCCATACCGAAAAAGGGCAATACGGAGCAATTGAAGTAGTTATTGGTTTGGATACTTTAAATAGAGTTCAAAAAGTTTTAATCCAAAGGGATCGGGAGATAAAAAGTAAAGAATTGAGAAGCGAAAATTTTTTAAATCAGTTTACTGGCAAAAGTTTCCAAGACACCATTGAAATAAATAAAACAATTAAACCAATAAAAGGAGCGGAAAAGGCATCAAAGGCGATCGCCTTTTCGGTAAAAAAGATGTTAATTGTTTATCAAATTTTAAAGGAGGAAAAATGAAAAAATTAATACCTTTAATTATTACTTTATTATTCTCTTGTAAAGTAAAAGATAAATACGGAAAAGAAATACCCAAAAATCTTTCACCCATTTTGATTAAAGAGATTCTTAATTCACCAAAGGAATATCAAAATAAGGATATTTTAATAACTGGTAAGATTGTTGCTGAATGTGGTAGTGGTTGTTGGTTTTTTATTAAAGATGAAACTGGTCAAATCTATGTAGATTTGGCGCCTTCTCATTTTGCTATCCCCCAAAGGATTGGTAAAGAAGTAATTGTCTATGGTAAAGTGGAAATAAAAAATGGTGAGCCACTAATTATCGGCAAGGGTTTAAAATTTAAATAATATGTTTATTTTAATTATTAAAAATCTTTTAAGAAGGAAAATAAGGACTTTGCTCACAATTTTTGGTATTGCCATTGCTATCTTTCTACTTTTTTCTTTGCTAACTTTTAACCAGGGGTATAAGAATTCTTTAGTTAAAGAACTTGATTTACTTGGTGTTCATATGTTAGCGGTGCCCAAAGGTTGTCCTTACGAAGCTGCTTCGCTAATCGTTCATGGAGGTATAATTCCTAAATATTTAAAAGAAGAAGATTTAGAAATTGTTAAAAAGATACCGGAGGTAGAAATTGCTACGCCAATTTTTCTTGCTCAATTAGTAGAAGATGACCGAATAAGTATTATTTATGGCATTGATATTGAAAGTTATCAAAAAGTGAAAAAATATTGGAAAGTTAAAGGAAGGTTCTTTGAAAATAACGAAAATGACAAAATAGTTATTGGTAGCGATATTGCTTTCCAAGAAAAACTAACTGTGGGCGATGAGGTCTATTTTAAAAAGATTGATAAAGTTTATCAAGTTGTTGGCATTTTGGAATATACCGGTGGGCAAGATGACGGTTTTTATTTTCTACCATTGAAAGAGGTTCAAAGGATATTTAATAAAGAAAAACAAATAACTGCAATTGGTATTAAAGTGAAAGATTTAGAAAAGGTTGATGAAGTAATAAGAAAATTAGAAGAAATACCTGATTTACAAATTGTTACTATGACACAAGTTTTGGGAACCATTTTAAACCTTATTGGTCAAGCCAATTCTTTAATTTTTACAATTATTATTTTGGCATTATTTATTAGTAGTTTAGGAGTAATTAATACAATGTTAATTTCGGTATTTGAGAGGAGAAGAGAAATTGGTTTGTTAAAAGTGATTGGTGCTAACAACTGGGATATAATAAAATTACTTTTTTTAGAAACCTTAATATTAATAATTCTTGGTGCTCTTTTAGGAATAGTTTTAACTATTAGCGGAAATAAGTTTATTGAAACCTTTATCAAAGGAATTATTATCCATTCACCTAAAAAGATTGAATTTAATTTTGATTGGAAAATTGCTACTACTATTTTTCTTTATTCTTTAACAATTGCTATTCTGGCAAGTATCTATCCGATTTTTAAGGCAATCAATCTGCGGCCAATGGAAACAATCAGGAGTAGCGATGAATAATGAAATTATTTTGAAAACAGAAAAATTAAACAAAATTTATCTGAGGGGAGAAGAAAAGGTTTGGGCATTAAAAGATATTGATTTAACAATAAAAAGGGGAGAATTTGTTAGTATTTTAGGACCTTCTGGTTCCGGAAAGACAACCCTATTAAATTTATTAAGCGGTTTCGATAAACCGACAAGCGGTAAAATAATATTTTTAAATAAAGATATCTCTTTACTGGAAGAAAAAGAATTGCAAAAAATTAGAAGCAAATATATTGGTTTTATCTTTCAAACTTTTCTTCTTTTCTCTAATTTAACAGTTTATGAGAATATTGTTTTACCTTTTTATTTTAATAAGAAGAAAATTAATAAAGAAAAAATTTATGAAATTATTGAAAAACTTTCTTTAACTCATCGACTAAAACACCGTCCTTCTCAATTAAGTGGCGGTGAACAGCAGAGGGTAGCAATTGCCCGAGCATTAGTTATTGAACCATTAGTGATTTTTGCTGATGAACCTACCGGAAATTTAGATTCGGAGAATGCTTTTAATATTTTTAAAATCTTTGAAAATCTCTCAAAAGAAGGTTATACTTTAGTTGTCGTTACCCATAATTGGGAATTGATAAGTAAGTTTAATATTAGAAAAATAAACCTAAAAGATGGAAGGATTATATGATTTCAATATTTTTATTTAATTTGAAGCAATATGGTTTAGAAATTATCCCTTCGGTTTTGTTAGGTTTCTTATTGAGCGGAATTATCCATGAATTTGTTCCCCAAAACATAGTAAACAAATATCTTGGGAAAAAGGATATTTGGAGTTTATTAAGGGTATCTCTTTTAGGGATTATCTTACCTTTATGTTGTTTTGGTTCTTTACCGGTAGCGGTGGGCTTTAAGAAAAAAGGAATGCCTTTGGGTTCAATTTTAGCCTTTTTGGTAACAACACCAGCAACCTCTATTTCGGCAATTTTAATAACCTATAAACTTCTGGGATTAAAATTCACAATCTATTTATGTTTAGTTGTTATTCTTATGGGAATTATTATTGGAATTATTGGCAATCTTTTAAAAGTAGAAAATGAAATAAATGATGAAAGTGATATCTGTCCAATGTGCGAAGAGGCATCTTTCCATCTTTTTCATATGCATCACCAAAAAGGTTTTAAAAAGAAAATTATTTCAATTTTAACATATAGTTTTATTGATTTACCAAAAGAGATTGGTTTGGAATTAATAATCGGAATAATTTTGGCAGCCGTTGTTGCTACCATTACGCCAATTGGATTATTAATTAAGAAATATCTGAGTGGTCCTTATGGTTATCTTTTTGCTATTATTTTTGGTTTATTAATGTATATTTGTGCTACGGCTTCAGTTCCTTTGGTTGCTGCCTTTTTACACCAAGGTTTAAATATTGGTGCTGGTATGGTTCTATTAATGGTTGGACCAATAACAAGTTACGGAACAATATTAGTTATTAGAAAAGAATTTGGTTTTAAAGTGTTAATTATTTATCTTGCTTTGATTACTATTTTATCATTAATCTTTGGCTATTTATTTACTTATTTCTAATAACAATTTTGAAAAAGAAGAATTTTTTCCACAGAGTTTATAAATAAGTTCTTTGGGCTTAAAAACCTCTTTAATATTTATATAAATCGGTAAAAGATCTCTAAATTTGTCGCCAAATTAGTGTAAGAAAAAAGGTTTTCAAAATGGTGATAGTATTTGATAAAAGGCTTTTTTTATTAAATTTTACCCCGAAATCTTGTCTCTAAAATAAATAAGAAAGTTGATTTTTGCTGGCTTTTTAACGGTAATTTTTAAATGGCTTAATATGGTTTTTCAAAAAATTGTTATATCCTGCTTAATACGGCATTGTTTATTTGAATTGTCTATCTAACTATCGGATTAATTACTTCATCTTTTAAGTCTTTTTATTACCGCTAGGCAGTTCCTTTATCTCCTTTATTCCTAAAAATAACATTACCCTTTCTTCCTACACTCTTTAAAATGTCTGTACTCTTTTCTTTGTACCTACCATTATGGGTATTCCCTAAATATATAAAAACATAAGCCTATTTCAAATAATTTGTTTTCAATAAAGACAATAAAGAAATTTACATATTTCGGAAATTGTGTTTATTAAACGCATACTCGAATTTGAAGAGTTCTTACCTTAAATGCTTTATAATAGGTGCTCAAAGTCATACTTTATGCTCAAGGTTATACCTTTCTTTAACCATCTTTCTGGTATCTAAATGAATGAAAATTATTATAGATTATTACTTTCTCATCAAAAATATTGAAATAGAACTTTTCTTTAAAATCCTATTTTGTTATCCTTCTATTAGATGGTTCAATCAAGGATAGTGCTACCTCCATAGATTTAATAACTCCTACCCAATTGTAAAAGATAAAATTATTATTATCCCCATTAATAAATCGATGTTTATTCCCGTTAATAAAATTATGATTATTATCCTTAATAAATTTATTGTTAATCCTT
>JBDRVE010000031.1 GCA_039801725.1 candidate division WOR-3 bacterium
GTCAGACCCAGGAGACATTAAGGCATATTGCTGACCTAATTGTTGCCCATAAATGATTAATAATTTAAAAGGACTAAACTTTTATTTATATCTATTAACTTCTTAACTATTTATTAATCCATTCACTTTTATAAATTATTAGAGAATAAAGAAGTTTCTGAATTGGAGTATACAAACTTTATAAAACTGAAATAATTCTTTAATTCTTATTATTTGTTATTTTTAAATACTAAATTCTATACTATCTCCTATACAGCTCCCTTTTTATTTAAAAGAAAAACACCCTTGTTTTAAAGATGTTATGCTTGGAAAATATATAAAAGGGCTACTTATTTAGCCATTATATAAAAGAAAATGCCAACCGTTAAGCACCTCCCTTTTAGGTTTTTCTCTTAATAAATCTTTCTTAACTAATATTTTGGCCTCATGATTTATCATATATTCTCCCTTATATATAGACGAAAAAGAAGCCCCAAAGGTTACCACTTTTTTATTTGTTTCTTAGAGGGGTTTATTTTTTAAGATATCTATTAAATAATTGTATTTTTACTTATTTCAATATTTTAAAAATTGACTTTTCTTTTATTTCCTTTAAAATTTTATTCTATGGATGAATACGAAATTAGGAAAGAAAAGATTAGAAAATTACAAGAATTGAAAATTAATCCTTATCCTTATTATTTTTTGAAAACCCATACAACAAAGGAAGTCAAGGATAATGGAGAGAAACTTATCGAAAATAAACAAGAGGTGAAAGTTGCCGGTAGGATATATTTAGAAAGGGATTTTGGTAAGACGAAGTTTTATACGATTGCTGATGGTTATGATAAGATTCAGATTTATTTTCGGAAAGATATATTAAATGAGAAATATGAACTTTTAGACCTTTTTGATATTGGTGATTTTATTGGTGTTTCCGGTGAGGTTTTTAAAACAAAGACGGGTGAGATTACTATTTTGGTGAAAGATTTTGTTTTGCTTGCTAAATCATTGAGACCTTTTGGTGAGAAATATCATGGATTGAAAGATGTGGAATTACGTTATCGCCAAAGATATTTAGATTTATTGAATAACCAAGAAGTAAGAGAGATTTTCTTAAAAAGAAGTAAAATTATTTCTTTAATCCGCGAATTTCTTGATAAAAAGGGGTTTATAGAAGTGGAAACACCGATCTTACAACCGATTTATGGTGGTGCCTTTGCGACCCCTTTTAAGACTTTTTATGAAAGTTTGGATAAAGAATTTTATTTAAGGATTTCTGACGAACTTTATCTTAAAAGATTATTAATTGGTAATTTTGAAAAGGTTTATGAGATTGGTAAGGATTTCCGCAACGAAGGGATAAGTCGGTTCCATTCTCCGGAATTTACTCAGATTGAGATCTATCAAGCCTATGCCGATTACTATACGATGATGGAACTTTTTGAAGAACTTTTTCTTTTCTTAGTGAAAAATTTGTATAAGGATGATAAGTTTATTTATAGTGAGAAATTTTATTATGGCGAAGGAGAAAAAGAGATTTTTCAGAGAATTAAGGAATTGAAAGAAAAGGGAATTGAGATTAATAAGATTAATATTTATTATCTGAAAGAGAAAGATAAGGAAGAGCGAGAATATCTTTCTTTTTGTGAAGAATTAATTAATTTTTGTAAAGAGCACAATCTCCCTTACCAAGAAGAGAAGAAGGAGAAGCGATGCGCTGAGATTGAATTTTTAATCGAAGTAAAAAGACCCTTTAAAAGAATAAAATTTAGTGAAAGTTTAAATGAGATTTTAGGTATAGATATTTTAGAGGTACCTTTTGATATTTTAAAAAAGAAAGCAAAAGAAGTGGGTATAGATTTTAAAGAAGAGATAACAGAAATTAAATTGTTGGATAAACTTTTTTCGGCACTGATTCAAAAATATCTTATCCAACCAACTTTTGTAATTGACCATCCGAAGATTACTACCCCTTTGGCTAAACCCCATCGGGAAAATCCCTTACTTTGTGAACGGTTTGAGGTTTTTGTTGGTGGTATTGAATTGGGTAATGCCTTTTCGGAAGAGAATAACCCGATAAGACAAAAAGAGAGTTTTTTAGAACTTTTAAAATTGAAAGAAGATGAAACCCCTTTGGATGAGGATTTTATCACCGCTTTAGAGTATGGTATGCCGCCAAGTGGCGGATTGGGAATAGGTATTGACCGATTGGTAATGATACTCACTAACCAATCTTCAATTAGAGAAGTAATCCTCTTCCCCCAATTAAAGGAGAAATGAATTTCGAAAAATTTGTTGCCTTAAAATATCTCAAAGGAAAGAGATTAATTTCTTTGATTAATATTAGTAGTGTTGCCTTGGGAGTCGCCTGTATCATTATTGTCCTTTCAGTTATGAACGGATTCCATTTAGAATTGGAAAGGAGAATCTTGGGGCATACACCCCACATTATTATTATTAAAAGAAATTATGAATTGATTAATAATGTGGATTCCTTAATTGATATCTTAAAGAAGATCGAAGAGATAGAATTTTCTACTCCTTTCATTTTTACTAAGACCTTAATTAAAAGTTCCCATTCTTCTGATGGAATTGTTTTGCGGGGAATAATTCCCGAGAATGAGAAGAGAAGTTTAAATGTTGAAAAGAGCATTATTTTGGGAGATTTTGATTTTTCTTCTTCTCAACCCGGAATTGTTTTGGGAATTGATTTAGCAAAAGTTCTTTCGGTTTCGGTTGGTGACCAAATTACCTTATATTCTCCCTTTGCTACAATTAAAACGCCCTTTGGTTATTTACCGAAAGCCGAAGATTTTATTGTTAAAGGAATTTTTGATGCGGGAATGTATGACTATAATGCCAGTTTGGTTTATATTGATTTGAAAGATGCCCAAAGACTATTAGATTGTGGAAATCAGGTAACCGGTTTAGAATTGAAAATAAAAAATTTATATCAAGCCCGCGAGGTAGCAAAAAAGATAAATAAATTAGTTGGGTATCCCTATCAGGCATTAGATTGGCAGACATTAAACAAAAATCTTTTTGCTGCCTTAAAGTTAGAAAAAGTAGTAACTTTTATTGTCTTGACTCTTTTAATTATTATTGCCTGTTTTGGAATTGTTGCTACTTTGACAATGCTGGTAATAAGAAAGACAAAAGAGATCGGTATTTTAAAAGCGATGGGCAGTAGTACCCAAAAAATTATGAGGATTTTTCTCTATTATGGATTCTTTGTCGGTTTTTCCGGCGCAACAATCGGGGCAATAATTGGTGTTTTCGTCTCCTTTATCTTATCAAAATATCCAATAATTAATCTACCTGCTGATGTCTATTTTATTAAATATCTCCCTACTAAGTTGTTTTTTACTGATGTGTTAATCACTATTTTAGTAGCCTTGGCGATTTCTTTACTTGCCTCTATCTATCCAGCCAAAAAGGCGGCAAGTTTAGTAGTGGTTGAGGCTCTACGTTATGAATAAAATAATTGAGGCGATCGGGATAAAGAAAATATATTATGATAACTCTTACCCAATCGAAGTGTTGAAAGGAATTGATTTAAATATTTATGAGAAAAATATTTACGGAATTTTTGGACCTTCGGGAAGTGGTAAGTCTACTTTGCTGCATATTCTTTCCGGATTAGATTATCCCACCGAAGGGGTAGTGAAAGTTTTTGGTGAAGATTTGCGCAAATTATCAGCAGAAAAATTATTTCAATTAAGAAATGAAAAGTTTGGTTTTCTCTTTCAGTTTCATTATCTTTTACCAGAATTTAATGTGTTAGAAAATGTAATGGTTCCTTTATTAATCCGTGGCGAAAAAGAAGGGGTTGCAAAAAGAAAGGCAAAAAAGATTCTTGAAGAATTAGAAATTCTTGATAAAATTAAATTATACCCAAAAGATTTATCCGGTGGCGAAAGGCAAAAAGTAGGTATTGCGCGCGCCTTAGTCGGCGAACCGAAAGTTTTATTTTTAGATGAGCCAACGGGTAATTTGGATTTAAGAAGCAGTGAGATGATGTTGTCAATTATAATGGAAGTTTATCAAAAAAGAGATTTAACCATTGTCGTTGTTTCCCATAACGAGCGGATAAAAGAACTTTGTAACGAAAAATATTTTTTAAAGGATGGTTATTTAGTAAAATTAATTTAATTATGGAAGAGAACCTTTGCCAAATTTGTCACAAAAATATTGCAGTAATGACAATTACCGAAGTGGACGAAAAAGGAAACAAAATCGAAGTTGCTATTTGTGAAGAATGTGCCAAAAAGAAGGGAATTTTAGAAAGTGGCAAAACATTGAACCTTGACGAAATTTTGAAAATAATGCTTAAAGCCAAAGAGAAAGAAGATAAAGAACTTATTTGTCCTCGTTGTTTGCTTTCTTTTTATGAGTTTAAAAAGTATGGTAAGTTTGGCTGCTCGGACTGTTTTAAGGCTTTTGAAGAAAAACTTATACCCTTTATAAAACGAATCCAAACCACTCTTCGGGAAAAAGAAGACGAAATTTTCCATAAAGGAAAGAAGATCACCATAGGTATAAAAAGGGGACTTTTGCTTTCAGAAATTAAGAAATTAAAAGGAGAATTAGAAAGAGCGATTAAAGAAGAAGATTATGAACGGGCAGCCAAGATTAGAGATATGATAAAAGAAAAAGAGAATGAATTAAGGAAAAATGAGATTTAATAAAATTTTACTCCCTGGTTTCTTAAGAGAGATCGGCAAAGAGGGCGATGTTTGTATCTCTTCGCGGATAAGGTTTGCTCGCAATTTAGAAAACCATCTTTTTCTTTTAAAAGCGAGTCCCAAAGAACAAGAAGAAGTGATTGAAGAGATAAAAGAAGTTGTTGATAAATTAGGAGGGTTTGAGTTTTATCCCGAGAAGGAATTTACTGAATTATTTTTAAATTTTCTTTTGGAACGGCATTTGATTTCGCCTGATTTTGTGTTAAGTAAAAATCGACGGGGATTGTTTGTCGACAAAGAAGAAAAAGTTAGTATTATGATAAACGAAGAAGATCATTTACGATTACAGATTATTGAAGCCGGTTTTTGTTTGGACGAAATCTTTGTTAAAATAAACGAATTGGATGATCGGTTAGAAAAAGAATTACCTTACGCCTTTTCGGAAAAGTTTGGCTTCTTAACGGCTTGTCCAACAAATTTGGGAACAGGGATGCGCGCGAGTGTTATGCTTCATTTACCAGGTCTACTTTTAACTAACGAAATTGAGAAGGCAATAAAAGCTGCCCGGAGTATCGGTTTTTTAGTAAGAGGGATTTATGGCGAAGGGACGAAGACTATTGGTAGTTATTTTCAAATAAGTAACCAATTTACCATTGGGATGAAAGAAGAAGAAATTATTGAAAGCACCAAAAATTTGGTAACGGAAATTATTAATTATGAAAGAAAGGCAAGAGATTATCTTTTAAAGAATTTAAAAAAGGAGATTGAAGATCGGGTTTGGCGGGCTTACGGAATACTTACTAATGCGCGACTTTTAAGTTCGGAAGAAGCGATTAATCTCTTATCGACATTGCGATTGGGCGTTTGCTTAGAAATAATTGATAAAGTCTCTTTATTAACAATAAACATTCTCACTCTTCTTGTTAAACGGGCTAATCTAATGTTTTATTTAAGAAAAAAAGACCTTACTGAAGAAGAAAGAGATTATGAAAGAGCCTTGTTGGTAAAAAAATTTTTAAAGAGAAAAAATGAATGAAGAAGTATTAAGAAAAATTCCTGCGATCAGTAGTTTGTTAGATGAAGAAGAGATAAAAAAATTGATGGAAATTTATCCCAAAGAACTTGTGCGATATTTTTTAAAAGAAGAAATTAATCGGATTAGAGAAGAGATAATTAATAACAAAAGAGAAGAGATAGATAAAAAAGAGATTTTTGAAAATGTGAAAAGGGCGGTTTCACCAAGTTTAAAAAGAGTTATTAATGGTTTAGGGGTAATTCTTCACACCGGTCTGGGGCGAGCACCTTATAGTAAAAATATAAAAGAAACGGTTTCGCAATTTTTAGAGGGATTTTGTAATTTAGAAATAAACGAAGAAGATGGTCGCAGAGGTAGTCGGATGCGCCACATTGAGAAACTTCTCATTGCTTTAACAGGTGCGGAAGCCGGTATCGTCTGCAATAATAATGCCGGAGCAACCTTTTTAATACTGAAAGTTTTGGCCGAAGGAAAGGAGGTGATTGTTTCTCGTGGCGAACTTATTGAAATTGGCGGTGCTTTTCGTTTACCTGATGTGATGAGGTCAGCGGGGGTTATTCTTCGCGAAGTGGGAACAACCAACCGAACCCATTTGCGAGATTATGAACAAGCGATTAACGAAAACACGGGTTTGATTTTAAAAGTACATAAAAGCAATTATCGAATTATTGGTTTTACGAAAGAGGTACCAATTGAAGAATTAGTAAAACTAGGAAAGAGATACAAAATTCCGGTAGTGGATGATTTAGGAAGTGGTGCCTTAATTGATTTTTCTAAATATGGGCTTCCTAAAGAACCGGTCGTGAGAGAAAGTATTGAAAAAGGTGCTGATTTGGTTTGTTTTTCTGGCGATAAGTTGATTGGTGGTCCTCAATGCGGAGTAATTGTTGGTAAAAAAGAATATGTTAAAAAACTTGCTTCTCATCCAGTAATGAGGATTTTAAGAGTGGATAAAACAAGATTGGCTATTTTAGAAAATACTTTGAGACTTTTCTTTGATGAAGAAAAATTATTAGCGGAACACGAAGTAATAAAAATGATTCTCAAAAAAGAAGAGGAGATAAAAAAGATGGCCAAAAAGGTATTAAACGCTTTAAAAGATAGAAAAGAGAAATATCAGTTGGCTATCTTACCAGGAGAATGTGAGATTGGTGGCGGTTCTTTACCCGGAGTTAAACTAAAAACTTATCTTTTAAGAATTAAACATCAAAATGTTGAAGATCTAGCAAGAAGATTAAGAAAAAATGAAATACCGATTTATGGTCGAATAGAAAAAAATAGTCTTTTATTAGATTTTCGAACAATAAGGGAAGAAGAGATAAAATTATTAATAAAAGGTTTAAAAGAAGTATTAAATTAAAGGAGGTTTTATGCGGCTAAAAATTGCCACAGAAATTTTTAAAAAATTATTAGAAAAAGTTATCAAAATTGTTCCCAGCCGTTCTGCCTTTCCAATTTTACAAAATGTCTATCTTTCTTGCGATAATGAGAATTTTTCAATTTACGCTACCGATTTAGATTTTTGGTGCTATGTAGAAAAACGGTTAGGTAAGGATGTGATTAAAGAAAAGGGAGAAGCGGTAGTTTTTGGTCGGAAACTTCTGGAGAGTTTACGAGAGATTTCTGAGCCCCTTTTGGAATTATTTTTAGAAGAGAATACCCTTTCCTTAAAAACCAGCAAAGGGAAATACCAATTTCTCACCGCCCCGCCGGAAGATTTTCCTAAACGAGAAGATCTGCCTCAAGAAAATTCTTTTACTTTTGATAATCGACTTTTAATCGAAATGTTTGAAAAGACCGGTTTTTGTGTTTCTAAAGAGACCAGCCGTCCGGCTCTTACCGGAGTACTTTTAGAAATTAGAGACCAAGAACTACGTTTTGTTGGTACCGATGGCTATCGCTTATCCCTTTATAAGAAAAAAATAGATACGGGAATTACTAAAAATATCTCATTAATAATCCCACCAACAGCTTTTGAGTTACTTTTGGAAGATGTGAAAGAAGTAAAAATTTATTTTGATGAATCGCGAATTGGTTTTGAATATGATTTAGAAGGAGAAAAATACTTATTTATTTCTCGGTTGATCGAAGGTCCTTATCCTGATTACGAAAAAGCAATCCCTACGGCAGAAGAGAATTATTACACCTTTGAGGTAGACGAATTTTTAAAGAGTTTAAAGCGAGTATCAATTTTTGCTCGTGCGGAAGATCGGACAAGAATGGTTATTTTAGATTTAAAAGAAGATCGGATAAAACTTTTTACCGAATCGGTAGATGTTGGTAGGGGAGAAGAGGAAGTTACGGGAAGATATGTAGGAGAAGGAATGGAAGTGGCTTTTAACGCATTATATCTTCAAGAAATTCTTTCTCATATTGAAAGCGATAAAACTACTATTTATTTTTCTTCGCCCACTTCAGCAATGAAAATTATTCCGGAAAAAATAAAAGAAGACGAAGAAATTTTATATCTTTTAATGCCAATGCATTATGAGAGGTAAATATGAAAAATAAAAAAATTTTATTTTTAATTATTTTAATTAATATCTTTTTTTGCCAAAAGAAAGAAGAGGTTTATATCCAAGGATGGGTTTCAAAAATGGAATTTACTAAAGATAATGTAAAATATTTTCGGGAGGTCGGGGTTTATAACTACCGAGGGTTTAAAATGATTCCTAAGGTTTTTATGAACGATACTTTTTTATCGTTAAGAAATGAACCCTTTACCTATGCCTTTTATGGAAATTATTCACCCTTTCTTACTAATCGAAAGTATAAATTAAAAGTAGAACATCAAGATGGTATTGCCTTTTCCGAAGTTTATATGCCTAAGGAATTTGAAATCCTTTATCCTAAAGAAGAGACAATTATTGAGAAAAGCTCCGCACCTTTTAAAATCTTTTGGCAAAAAAGTGAAGGAGCAGAATGGTATGAAATAAATTTTATTGTGGAATATGATTATCTTTTACCTAATGGTGATGATGATGAGTTTATCTTTTCTTTAGATACTGTTGTAAAAGATACTTATTTGATAATCGATGGTAAAAGAATCTTTCCCGATTATATTGAGGAGATTTTAGATGGCGAAGGGAATATTACTATCTATTCCGGAACTGGTCCGGCTTTAAGACCTGGTGAAAAGGGAAATATCAAAGGTTGCGGTTATGGTTTCTTTAATGCCTTATATTCTCCTGAGGATCGAACATTTTATATTGAAACACCACCAAAAGTTAAAAAACAAATTTGTAATAAACAAAAAATTTTAGAAAAATTAAAAAACCGATAAGAGTTATGAAAGTTTTGGTTGTTGGCGGCGGTGGCAGAGAGCACGCCTTAGTTTGGAAATTGAAGCAGTCACCATTAATAAAAGAAATATATTGTGCTCCTGGTAATGGCGGCATCTCGGAAATTGCTGAAATAGTAAACATTTCTTCTGAAGATTTAACAGGAATTTTAAATTTCTGCCAAGAAAAAAGGATTGATTTGGTAGTAGTTGGTCCGGAAATGCCTTTATCTTTAGGAATTACTGATTTGTTAGAAGAAAATAATATTAAAGTTTTTGGTCCAAATAAAAAGGCTTCTCTTTTAGAAGCAAGCAAGATCTTTGCTAAGGAGTTTATGAAAAAATATGGAATACCTACCGCCGATTTTGCTGTTTTTGATAAAGAAAATATTGAGAAGGCAAAAGATTATGTCCTTTCTTTATTGGAAAAGAATAATTTTTGCGTAATTAAAGCCGATGGTCTCTGTTTTGGCAAAGGTTCCTTTGTGGTAGATGATAAAGAGAAGGCATTAAGAATAATTGAAGATTTAATGGTTAAAGAAATTTTGGGAAAAGCCGGGGCAAAAATTGTGGTTGAAGAATGTCTTTTTGGCTATGAGGCAAGTTTAATTGGTGTCACGGATGGTGAAAAGGTTTTACAGTTTTTGCCTTCTCAGGATCACAAGAGATTGTTAGATAATGATGAAGGACCAAATACTGGTGGAATGGGTGCCTATTCTCCATTACCTTTTTTAAAAGAAGATCTATTGAAAAAGGCAAAGGAAGAAATTTTTGAGAGATTGCTTTTTGGTTTAAAAGAAGAGAAGATTGAATATTGTGGAGTGATCTATGCCGGAATTATGGTGAGCAAACAGGATATTTTTGTTTTAGAATTTAATGTTCGATTTGGTGATCCCGAAACGCAAGCAATTTTACCGTTATTAAAGTCTGATCTGTTAGAAATAATTTTGTTAGCCAAGGATAAACAACTGAAAAAAGAGTTAGAGTTTTATAGTAAAAGTTCTCTTTGTGTTGTTTTAGCATCGCAAGGATATCCTTATCAATATGAAAAAGGGAAAAAAATAAAATTGCCAAAAGAGGTTGATGAAAGTAAGAATCTTATTTTTCATTCTGGGACAGAGAAAAGAGATGGAGAATTTTATACCAGTGGTGGTCGAGTATTGTCAGTATGTGGAATTGGCAAAGATTTAAAAGAAGCACAAGAACAGGCTTATGCTTTGATTCCGGAAATTTATTTTGAAGGGATGCATTACCGAAAGGATATTGGTAAAAAAGGAATAGAATTATTATGAAAAAGGAAGTAAAACTTATTAAATTATATGAAAATCTTTTACTTGGTAGTAAAGAAAAGGAAGTTTTATTAAATTTATTAGCCGAATTAAATCTTACTCAATTGCCAATTCTTCAGGTTATTAAAGATAACGAGCAAGAAAATTTTTTCCCAATAAAACCATTAGTTATTTTTTATGCTGATGAATATTTTTTAAATATTGATAAAAAGGAGCGAGAAACCTTAAAGGGATTATATTTTTTAGAATTTCGTGAAGAAGATTTTTTAATTTCGGCTAATGAGTTAATTAATTTTTTAAAGAAGAAATATAAGGTTGAAAAAAATTTCAAGGATTTATCAAAAATAAAAAATTGGACCTATATTGAAAAAAAAGAAGAAGAAATTTTTTTAATGAAACGGGGTTATCATTCTTTATATTCCTTAGAAAAGGAACTGAAAAGAAAAATAAAAATAAAGAGGGATTATTGGTTTAATATTTTAATTATCTGTACCGGAAATACCTGCCGAAGCCCAATGGCAAAAGGAATATTGGAAAACTATTTAAAAGATTATCCTGTTTTTATTTATTCGGCTGGAACAACTGCTTTAAAAAAATCTCCACCTTCTTCGTATGCCGAAAAGGCTTTAAAAGAGATTGGAATTGATATTAGTGACCATCGTAGTCGGCAGGTGGATGAAAAAATGGTAGTACAAGCCGATTTGATTCTATGTGCCGAAAAAAATCATATTTATTATTTAGAAACTTTTTATCCGGAATACAAAGATAAAATTTTTCTCATAAAAGGATATCCTAATAAAAACGGTGAAGATCTTTTAGATCCAATTGGTTTGGATTATGATGTTTATTTGAGGGTAAGGGATGAATTAATGATTGCTTTAAAAAATGTCGCAGAAGATATTAAAGAAAGATTTGATTAGGAGGAAGTTATGGATATTTTTTTAACCGAAGAACAGAGAATGATAAAAAACTTAACAAGAAAATTTGCCGAAGAAAAGATAAAACCTGTTAGGCAGAAATTAGATGAAAAAGGCGAGTTTCCTTTTGAACTCTTAAAGGAAATGGCGAAACTGGATTTATTTCGGATTTATATTCCCGAAGAATATGAAGGAATGGGTGGTGGAATTTTTGAGATGTGTTTGGTTGTTGAGGAGATTTCTCGGATTTGTGGTGCCGTTGGTGTCTCTTATGCTGCTTGCGGATTGGCTGCCTTTCCAATTATTATTGCCGGAAATGAAGAGCAAAAAAGAAAATATCTACCAAGATTTGCTAATGGAGCAATCGGTGCCTTTTGTTTAACCGAGGCAAATGCTGGTAGTGATGCCAGTAATGTAGAAACTACCGCAGTTAAAGATGGTGATTTTTATATTTTAAATGGAACAAAACAGTTTATTACCAATGGTAGTGTAGCCGATATTTATGTAGTAGTGGCTTCTACTGATAGAAAAAAAGGTGCGCGGGGACTTTCTTGCTTTATTGTGGAAAAAGATACACCCGGACTTTCTTTTGGTAAGGAAGAGAATAAAATGGGAATAAGAGCATCTAAAACAACCGAAGTTATCTTTACTGATTGTAAGGTGCCAAAGGAAAATCTATTAGGAAAAGAGGGAATGGGATTTATCATCACAATGAGAACTTTTGATAAAACAAGACCAGGTGTGGGTGCTCAGGCAGTAGGAATTGCCCAAGGTGCCTTGGAAGAGGCAATTAATTATGCTAAACAGAGGAAACAGTTTGGTCAGCCAATTGCTTCTTTTCAGGGTATTCAATTTATGCTTGCCCAAATGGCAACGAAGATTGAGGCTGCAAGACAACTTGTCTATTATGCGGCAAAGGTTTGTGACAGTGGTGCTAAAAATATTTCGGCAGTATCTTCAATGGCAAAACTTTTTGCTTCGGATGTCGCAATGGAAGTAACAACTAATGCTGTTCAAATTTTTGGTGGCTATGGTTATATGAAAGATTATCCAGTAGAAAAGATGATGAGAGATGCGAAAATAACCCAAATTTATGAAGGAACAAACCAAATTCAACAACAGATTATTGCTTTAGAGTTGATAAAAGGAACTTACCAGCCAACTCTCTAAAAAATGAATAATAAAATATTATTATTCTTATTTTTTATATTTAGTTTTACTTTTGCTACTGAAAAACTGGTTGAGGTGAGGATTTTTAAGCAGGCAGATATCTTATATCTCTCAGAACAAGGTTTTGATATTATTACCCGCAAAGGTGATTTTCTTTATATTTTAACCGATGAAAAGGGAATTGGAGAATTGATGGGTTTAGGTTATCCGATAAAGATTGTTTATGAAGATTATCAAAAGGAGATGGAAAAGATAAGTTTACAATATCCTTCTTTCCAAGAGGTTCTTTTTCAGTTAGATTCTTTAGCCCGTAGATTTCCGGAAATAACCAAATTAGAAACATTAGGTTATAGTGGAAGTTATCCGATAGTCAGTATGAAAATAACCGATAATCCTTTGATAGAAGAAGAGGAGCCGGAAATAAAGATTACTGGTTGCCATCACGGAAATGAGAAGATTTCAACAGCGATTTGTTTATATTATATTAAAAGATTATTAAATGAATATTATGAAAATCCTTTAATAAATTATCTTGTTAATAACCGAGAAATTTGGATTATTCCGATATTGAACTCAGATGGTTATGTAAGAAACAGACGATATAACAATAATAATGTAGATTTAAACCGGGATTATGGTTATATGTGGGCAGGGAGTGGAAATAGTCCTTCTCCTTTATCGCAAAATGAAACAAAGATAATGAGAGAATTGTCAGTTAATAATAATTTTTCTTTCTCTTACGATTATCATTCGGCTGCTTCTTATGTGAATTACTTATGGGATTTTCATCCAAAAGACCCGCCCGATTCTAATTATATTATCTATCTTTCCCAAAGATATGCAGATTCTACTTATGGTTCTTCTACCACTCGTTTGGTGCCAATTAATGGTTATGATTGGTATATGGTAAGGGGTTCTTCTCAGGATTATCTTTTTGGTGTTTTTGGAACATTATCTTGGACAATTGAAACCCAACAGCCATCGTCCCAAATACAAATAGATTCAATAGGTATGGCAAATTATCGGGCATTTATTGATGTTTTAAGGATTATGAAAAAGGGGATTATTGGTAAGGTTATTGATTCAATTACGAATGAGCCAATACCGGCACTAATTACCTTTTATTCACCAAAGAGATGGCATATATATAATGACCCATTTTTAGGCGATTTTTATAAGCCATTACCAGAAGGAGAGTATAATATGATAGTATATGCTTGTGGATATTATCCAAAAATGATTGAAAATATAATAGTAAATCCTGATACTGCTACTGAGATTTTAGTAAAACTTATTCCTAATGAGAATCCAATAGGTTTTGCTTATCGGGTGTATTATGTAAAAAGGACTGATACTGACTCATTAAACCCGACATTAACAACCGACTGTTTGGGTTTACCCGATTCTTTATTTTATTCTCTATGTTTTGGTGGCGAAATAGTCTTAGAGGTAGATAAAAGAAAGCCAATAAGAAACTTCTCAGGAATTGATTTTGTGGTTTATGAGGGAGACGATGGAATTACCGAAAGTTATGACTGTTATGTCTCATTAGATTTAATAAACTGGCATTATTGTGGCAGAGGTTTAGGAACCCAAGGGTTTGATTTAAATAATACTCCTTTGGATAGTGCCTATTATATAAAGATAGTAGATGTTAATAGCGGTTCCAATAATCTGCCTTATGCTGGTTTTGATTTGGATGGAGTTATATATTATATTGGTGAAGTAGGAATTGCTGAAAATAATGTTAATAAAAGGATAAATAATGATAAGTTTAGGATTTTCAATTATTTAGGTCAGAATATCAGTAATAGAGGAATAAAGAACTTGAAAAAAGGGGTTTATTTTATAAAAAATAGGGAAGAGATAAGAAAGATAGTAAAAATAAGGGACTAAACTATAGGTTTTTTCTATTTGACTTTTCCTTATAATTTCCTTAAAATTTAAACAAGTTTTTAAAAAGGGGTGGGCTATGAGGTATGCGGTAATTTTATTATTTTTGGTTTTGTTAATTATTTTTTGTACTCCTTTGAGATTAGAAAGACCATTAACACCGGCTTTTACTATTAAGCCATTACCCAAAGCACCTCCTTTAAAGCAAGGTAGGTATCTTGGAAAATTTAAGGTTAGTTTCTATTGGATAGTAAAAGAGGAGGATTATAAAGGTAAAAGGAATATCCCATTATATTTAGATGATGGAAAACTTTTGGGCTATTTTCCTGCTTCCTTTGTTAGAGACTTAAAGATTGAATCCTGTGCCCAATTAAGAGATGGTAGGATTATTTCTTATTTAAAAAAGAAAAATCGGGTAAAAGTTGTTGATAGACCATTAGGATGTGGTTTTAAATTAACTCCGTTAAAATCTATTGCCTGCGACCCCGAATTTATTAAATTAGGCTCTCTTTTATATATCCCTAATATATTTGGCTTAAAGATAAATGCTAATGAAACCCATAATGGTCTTTTTTATGCCCACGATATCGGCTCAGAAATAAAAGGAAGAAAAATAGATATATTTTTAGGTTATAAAGAAAATCACCATACTTTTAGATTAGCAGGAATAAAGCACGGAACAGAGGTTGATGTCTATTTATTAGAATAGTTATCTTATTTTTAATATATCAAAAGATATTGGAAAATAAATCTTTTCTAATGGTTTCTTTTGAAGATAGATTTTCTTTAAAAAATCCTGCCACCAGATTTCATACATCTCTTTTAAGGTAACTACCTTAATATTTTTCTCTTTTAATTTCTCTATTAGGATTTCAAAATCTTTTATTGAATAATCAGTAAAATATTTAGGGTCTTTTACTATCCGATGGAAAAGAAGGATAGAGTATCTGTTTTTATCAATATATTCTAATATTTCTTCCATCTTGGTATCTTTTCTTATCTCTTTTATCGGTAAGTACCATTTCTTTAAAAGGAAATTTACTTCACCAAAAGAGGTTGCCCTTGCCTGAAGATAGCCATTATTTATTAATAGATTTATCACCCTTTTATCATATTTTCCATAAGGATAGATAAAAGTAACAATTTCTCTACCAAAAATACCTTCTAATCTCTTTTTTGATTCTTTAATTTCTCTTTCTATCTCATTATCGCTTAATTTTGTTAAATAACGATGGGTTAGAGAATGGGAGGCAATTTCAATATCTAAATTTTCTAACATCTCTTTTATTTCGGAAATAGTGAGATAGCGATAATCATTTTCATTCTTTATTTTTCTATCTTTTAGATAACCAGCAATTAATCCCAGAGTAAAAGGAAAGTTATATTTCTTTAATAGGGGATAGGCATTCTTATAAACGGAATAAAAGCCATCATCAAAGTTTATTGAGACATATTTCTCATTTAATAGGATTGTAATAAAAAGAAGGTTATATATCAAGGAAGAGTTGTTTTTTCTTTTCCTTTAATCTTTCTAAATGGAAATAGGGTAGTTTTATTTCTCCCATAAATAATTTTCCTTTTCTTCCACCATGACAATCAGAACCACCAGTAATTAAAAGGTTGTATTTCTTAGCAATTTCTGAAAAGTAATTTATATGATATTCAGTATGGTCAGGATGATAGACTTCAATTCCCAATATACCCAATTTTATCAAAGGGAATATTATCTTTTCAAAATCATAAGATACCGGATGTGCCAAAACCGGTATGCCTTTAAAATCTCTAATAATTTTTAATGCTTCTTCTGGGCTTATCTCCATTTTTGGAACATAGGCAGGAGAATGATAGCCAATAAATTTCATAAAGGCTTCTTCAATCGTTGATACATAACCCTCTTCTAATAAAGCCTGG
>JBDRVE010000032.1 GCA_039801725.1 candidate division WOR-3 bacterium
ATTTATATCCACCTTATGGTAATGGAATTTGGTTTTATTACGATACATTAAATCATCGGATGATTTTAGAATGGGACAGTGTTCATTATTATAATCCAAGAGAACAATGGGATAAGTTTCAGATAATTATTTATGATACAAGTATTCAAACACCGACCGGTGATAATGTAATTAAATTTCAATATCTGACAGCAAATAATTATTTTTCTAATACGGTTGGTATTGAGGACCAGACGAATACGATAGGAATTTGTGCGGTTTACAACAATAGTTATCATCGGGCATCAGCACAATTACAGCCAAGAAGAGCAATTAAATTCGTTACCGGTCCACCTTTACCAAGTGTAATATATGAAGTTTCTCTAAAGAGATTAAATAATAAAAAAGAATTACCTACTATTTTAAACAGCATTTCAGTATATTTTCCTCAAAGGTCAAAAATAATCATTTATGATATAAGTGGAAAGAAAATATGGGAATTAAAAAGCAAAGAGAAAATAATAACAAAACTTTCTAAAGGTGTCTATTTTATAAAAACTGAAAGAGAAAAATATAAAATTATTATAATAAATTAAAAATAATATTAAAAGGGGCGCTTTTAGCGCCCCTTTTGCCAACCAGATTTTGGTATCCTATTAGCACAGGAGAGACCACAACTCATTATAAATTTAAGCAATTTTTATACCAAAAATTTATTGGTTTAACAAAATAAATTATTGAAATTTAATGACTTATGAAAATTATAAATGTAAAAATTTTTAAATAGAAATATAATGTCGCATTTTACTTATATCATTAGCGCAAATTTGGCATTTAATTTTTGACAAAAATATGTAAATGGAGTATAATTTATGTTTATAATGTGGAAATTAATGCCGATAGATGAACAAGAATTTAGAATATTAAAAGAAAATGTGTCTTTGCCTGAAGGTTTTTTAAGAATTCTTTATTTAAGAAAAAATCGGAAAAAAGAAGATGTTGAAAATTTTCTCTATCCTTCTTTAAAATCGTTATTTTCTCCGGAATTATTGCCTGATTATGAAAAAGGAATAGAAAGAATAAAAAAGGCAATAAAAGGAGAAGAGAAGATTTTAATATGGGGTCATGAAGATTTAGATGGAATTACAGCCACTGTGTTATTTTATAACATTTTAAAAGATTTAAGAGCAAAAGTTTCCTTTTATATTCCCGTTAAACATAAAAAGAAATATGGGTTAAATATAGAAGATTTAAAATTGTTTAAAAAAGAAGGTTTAGATTTAGTTATTATGGTTGATTCCGGCACAACTAATTTTTCAGAGATTGAGGAAGCCAAAAATTTGAAAGTAGATGTCATTGTTATTGATCATCACGAAGTATTAGAGAAACTACCTTCCGCAATCGCGGTGATTAATCCTAAAAGAAAAGATTCTTTATATTCTTTTCGAGAATTATCAGGAGTAGGAGTAGCTTTTAAATTTGCTATCGGTTTAATAAAAGAGTTAATGGAGATTTCTTTAGAAGAATTTTACTCTTGTAAAAAAGAACTGTTTTTTTTAACCGCCTTGGGGACAATTGCTGACCGAGTGCCTTTAATTTCAGAAAATCGAACAATAGTATCTTTGGGAACAAAAATTTTTGAAGATCTCCACCTGCCTTTTAAAATGCCTATTTTAAATATTCTGGAGAAAAGAAAATTTAGTGTAAGTAATTTTATCGTCTATCTTTTACCGATTTTTGCTAGTAGTGAAGGAAACAAAGGAGTGAGATTCTTTATCACAGATAATGAGAAGGAAGCAGAGGAAATTTTTCAAGAGTTTCAAATTCGTTCTAAAAAATGGCAAGAAGAGGCTAAAAGATCCCTAGAAATCGCAGAAGAAAAAAAAATAATAACCGATAAAATTATCATTGTGAGAAATGAAGAGTTATCTTTAAGTTGTTTAGGTTATGTGGCAGGAAAGTTTATTGAAAAATATCATCTCCCCACAATGGTGATTGGCAAAGTAGATGAGGGAAGATATGTTGGTGAATGTCGAAGCGATGAAGAGAATAGTATATTAGAAATTTTAAAATTGAACAAGGAATATTTAATTGATTATGGTGGACACAAAAAAGCATGTGGTTTTTCTATTGCTGCAGAAAAATTAAATGTTTTTGTTGAGAAAGTAATTAAAGATGCTGAAAATATGTTTTCATTTAAAGAAAATTTTTCTAAAGAAAATTTTTATGAAGCGGTTTTAGAAATTAATGAAAGAAATAAGAAATTACTTTCTTTGTTGCCGCCTTTTGGAGAAGGAAATCCGCCGCCAATTCTTCTGGCCCCGAAAGCTAAAGATGGGAAAGACGTGATTTATACAATTGATGAAGAAAATAATATTATAATAAAAGATGCCTTTTAAAAAAGTCTTTATTAAACGAAAAAAAAGCATCAAACATTATTTATGGATCTTAAGAAACGAAATAATTAAGAAGGATAAGAATTTAAAAAAAGGAGATATCTGTTCGGTCTACGAAGATGACATATTTATTGGTAATGGACTTTTTAATTGGGAGAGTAAAATTACTGTTAGACTTTATTCTTTTCAAGATGAAGATTTTGATGTCCCTTTAGTAAAAGAAAGGATTCTCAAGGCTTATGAATATCGGAAAACAGTGTTGCCGGATGAAGAAGATTTCCGTTTGGTTTATGGAGAGAGCGATTTATTAACCGGCACAGTGATTGATAAATATCAAAATCATTTTGTTGTTCAAATCTATTCTTATGGAGTAGAAATAAGAAAAGAAAAAATTTATCAGGCATTAAAAGAAATCTTTCCAGTAAAATCAATATTTGAAAAGAATGATTTTCGGTTGCGGGAGTTAGAAAAGTTAGAGAGATATGATAGATTAGTTTATGGAGAATTAGATGATTTGGTGATAATTAGTGAAAATGGAGTAAAAATTTATGTGGATATAAAAAATGGACAAAAAACTGGATATTTTTTTGACCACCGAATAACTAGAAAAAAAGTAAGAGAATTGGCAAAAAATAAAAGGGTTTTAGATGTCTTTTGTTATACCGGTAGTTTTTCAATCAATGCTGCCTTAGGCGGTGCTAAGGAGACTTTGGGGATAGACGGAAATCAACAGGCAATTGAATTGGCAAAGAAAAATGCTGAATTAAATAAAGTGGATAAAATTTGCCATTTTATGGTTGGTAATGCTTTTAATGAATTAAGGAATTTATATAAAAACAAAATGGAATTTGATTTAATAGTTCTTGACCCGCCGCCCTTTTTGAAAAGTAGAAAAGAGTTAAGTGGTGCTTTGAGGGGTTATAAAGATATAAATTTGTGGGCAATGAAACTATTAAAGCCCGGTGGTATTCTGGTCACTTCTACTTGTTCTCACCATTTTTATTGGCAAGATTTTTTGGATACTTTAAATGCTGCTGCCGAAGATGCCAAAAGAAATTTCCGAATAATTGACCGGACAACCCAAGGACCAGACCACCCGATTTTATTAAGTATGCCCGAAACCGAATATTTAAGAACCTTTTTCTTAGAGGTTTTCTAAATTAGATTATAATTTCTTATATAATTCTCTTCTTCTGGCTTCTAAGAGTTCGTTTTCTTTTCCCAGATATTCGGCAGCGGTTAAGATTTTTGTCTTATTTTGGTTTAGAATTTCTTTTAGATAATCTTTAAAGTTCTCATCTCTGGTTAAATGGTGGTCTAAAATAATTGTTTCCACATCGGTTTCATTGATAATTCTTTTTATGTTATTTATTGAAATTTCTAAATCTTCTTTTCTATAACGGTAGTTTAACATATAGGTCATCGGACCATCGGCATATAAAATTTTTGGATTATTTTCTAAAATGAAATTTAGTTGGTCGTCGTTAACAATGCCTTGAACATCGGAAGTAAAGATAAAATTTTCATTTTCGTTACTTATTAATATTTGGATAACATATCCTAAATATTCCTTTGGTCCATGTGTTACTGGTGAAGAGAATTTTATTTTTATATTTTCCATCAACCATTCTTTATTATCAGCAATTTCAATTCTTTTGGGTACTCCTTTTATTTTTTCTAAAAAATAATGAGCCCTTATTTTCTGTGATTCATTTATAAAATTTTCCAAGTCTTTTATTAAAAGAATTTTATCTTGATAAATACTAAGTTCATCAGGATTATGATGGTCATAGTGATAATGGGTAATAATTATAATTGAACTCTGTTTTGCTTTCTCTTTGATTAAATTAAGTTGTTCTTCTTTTCTTTGTAATTCTAAGGGATGGGGTGGAAGGTTAAATCGTGATGGTGATAAGGCAACGGCTGGGTCAATTAAAATACCAATATTCTCACTTTCCACATAGGTTGCCATACTTCTTGTTCCTAAGGAATCACTTGCCAATGGAACGATTTTCATATTTTCTTATTTTATTTATTCTTCTTAAATGTCTACCACCTTCAAAATCTTCATTAAGGAAAGTTGAAACTATTTCTTTGGCAGTTTCTAAAGAAGTGAAATTTGCTGCCAATACTAATATATTAGCATTATTGTGATTTCTTGCCATTTTTGCCATTTCTTTATTTAAACAAAGAGTTGCCCTTATTCCTTTTACTTTGTTAGCAGAGATTGACATTCCTAATCCGGAACCGCAGATTAAAATACCCCGATTGATTTCTTTTTTTATTAATGCTTCGCAAAGGGGAAAAGCAAAATCCGGATAATCGCAAGGTTCTTCGGAATAGGTTCCGAAATCTTTTATTTGATAATTATTTTCTTCTAAAAATTTTTTTAAATCTTCCTTTAAACGGAATCCTCGATGGTCGGCACCAATACCAATTTTCATAAATAGGTTAACCAACCATATTTATCTTCTTTTTCACCATTAACAATGGTAAAGAATTCTTCTTGTAATTTTCGAGTAATTGGACCTACTTTACCATCGCCAATTTTGATTTTATCTATCGAACGAATAGGTGTGATTTCCGCAGCACTACCAGTAAAGAAAGCCTCATCGGCAATATATAAAAATTCTCTTAAAATCATCATTTCAATTACTTCAATACCTAAATCTTTCGCAATTCTAATAACAGTATCGCGTGTAATTCCCGGCAAAATTGTTGCATTCAAGGGTGGAGTATAAAGTTTGCCTTTTTTAACTAAAAAGATGTTTTCACCGGAACCTTCGCTAACAAAGCCAAAAATATCTAAGGCAATTCCTTCAACAAATCCATAGGCTAATGCTTCCATTTTAATTAATTGAGAATTCATATAATTAGCGCATACTTTCGCCATTGCCGGAAAAGTATTTGGTGCCATTCGGTTCCAAGAAGATACCATTACATCAACCCCTTCTTCGGTGGCTTTACTTCCTAAATATTTCCCCCAATAAAAAGTAGCGATTGCCACACAAACTGGACAGCCAAAAGGATTAACACCGATTTCGCCGTAACCTCGATAAACAATTGGTCGAATATAACATTCTTCTAAACCATTTGCTTTAATCGTTTCGATAATTGCTTTATTTATTTCTTCTTGGGTATAAGGAATTTCCATTCTATAAATTTTAGCAGAATTAAAAAGTCTTTCCGTATGTTCTTTTAACCGAAAAATTGCCGGTCCCTTCTTTGTTTTATAGCATCTTAAACCTTCAAAAACACCTGTTCCATAATGAACCACATGAGATAGCACATGAATCTTCGCTTCTTGCCAAGGAACAAGTTTACCATCCATCCAGATATATTTTGCCTCATTTATTGGCATTTCTCCTCCTTTTTTAAATAAAAAATGGCGGCGAAGGGAATCGAACCCCTGACCCGGAGATTATGATTCTCCTGCTCTGCCAACTGAGCTACGCCGCCTATACTAATTTTAATTATTTTTTTTAAAAAATCAAATAAGAATAATATCGGCATATGAAATTATTATCTTTTATTTCAATTAAAATATGGTCATCACCTGGTGCATCTTTATAAGAATAATCATCTTTATCAGTCCTAAATATTTTGATATTATTTCTTATAAGCCTTAAAATTACTGTTGTATCCGGTAAGATTACATTCCCAAATTTTTTTCTTCCGGCAGTTATAATAGCAATCTCCGGAGAGACTAATTTTAAAAAAGTATCGGTTAAAGATGTCTCACTTCCATGATGGGGAACTTTTAATACTTTTGCCTTCAATTCTTTATTAAATCTTTCAACAAGAAATCTTTCGGTATAACGACAAATATTGCTACTCTCTTTTCTTTTCTTTCCTTCAATATCACCGGCAAAAAGAAAAGAGAAAGTATCATAAACCAATTTTAAAACCAAACTGCTGTTATTTTCGTCGTCTCCTTCTTTGAAACAATTTAAAATTTTTATTTTTGTTTTTTTGCCTATTAGAAAACTATCACCAATTTTAATTTTCTTCGGTTTTAAATTTTTTTCTCTCAATTTTTTTAAGAATTTTAAATATAATTGATTAGTGGCTTCTTTTTGGGATGTGATTAAATTTAGAACCGTAAAAAGATCCAACACCGGTAATATTCCTCCTAAATGATCAGAATGATTATGGGTAACAAAAAGGTAATGAAAAGTATCTATCTTTTCTCTTTTTAAAAAAGGAATGAGGATATCGTTACTATATTTTTCTTCGCCACCATCAATTAAAATATTAAAATTACGGTTATCCTCAGGGATTTTTATTAAAATCGCATCCCCATGACCAACATCAATGAAAAAGATTTTAAAACTTAAATCCTTCTTTTGACAGCAAAGAAATAATAAGATAAAAAGGAACTTTTTAAATTTCATACCTTTTGATAATTGCCAGAACCTCTTCTTCGTCTTTTGCTTTATTTAATTCAATTCGTAACTCATCTTTTCTTAATAATTTGGAAAGTTTAGCTAAGGCAAAAAGATATTCACTCTTTTTGTCTTCCGGACCGGCGATCAAAAAGATTAAATGGGCTGGTTTACCATCAAGACTGGAGAAGTCAACTCCTTCTTTTGAGCGACCAAAAACAATTACCAGTTCTTTTACTGCTTTGGAACGGGTATGGGGAATCGCAATACCCATACCGATACCGGTGCTTTCCAGATTTTCTCTTTTTAAAATTTCAGAAAAAAACTCTTCAGGATCAGTAATATATCCCAAATGGATTAGTTTTTCACTTAACTCTTTAATTACCGCAGTTTTTTCTTTTTCTTTTAAATCAAGAATAATTCCTTCTTTTAACAAAATTTCTGAAATTTTTTTCATTATGAACCTCCCCTTATTTTAAAATTATGGTTTTTGCTTTGTTTTTATTAATTAATTCTAATAAATTTAGTTCTGCCAAAGAATTTAAAATGATAGTATCTACTTCGTAAGACTTTGTTAATTCATAAATCAAATTTTCAGGTTTACCTTCAAAAAATAAGAGAGAGACCTTTATCTCTCTTTGAAAAGCCTTTTCTTCCACATCATATAATTTTTGCCATCCCTCATCTTCTAATCTGTCCTTTGTTTCTTCGTCTTTTATTTTATCGGAATTAAGACAAAAGAGCACATAAAGTCGAGAAGAAAAGGTTTGGGCTAACATTAAGGCTAGTTCAATAGTTTCTTTTTGGGCTTCGTTAAGATAAAGCAAGATCTTTTTCATTTGCCGATACAAAATTGTGAAAATATTTTATCTAAAATCTCTTCGCTTGTTGTTTCGCCCAAAAGCTCCCGAAGATTAAATAAAGCTTCTTTCAATTCTTCGGCAATGCTTTCCCAATAAGAGAGATTTAAACAATTTTTACAAGCTGCTAATGCCTTTTCTAAACATTCTATCTGACGAGGTAAAAAGAGAAAGGTATCACTATCGGAATAAAAATTTTGGAGATATTTTTTTAATCTTTTTTTTATTTCTTCAATCCCATCTCCGTATTTCGCTGAGATTAGTAAATAGGGTTCGCTGCTCAAAAAATCTAAAGGGAATTTATGGGGCAAGTCTTTTTTGTTAAGAATGATAATTCTATCTTTTTCTTTAGTCATCCTTAATAAATCATAATCAGCTTCTTGGGGTGGTTCCGAGATATCAAAGATTAACAAAATTAAATCTCCCATTTCTAAATATTCTTTTGTTTTTTTTACACTCAATTCATCAATTAAACTGATATTGAAATCAATTCCTGCCGTATCGCAAAAAATAAAGGGAAAACCATCAATATCAATCATTGCCTCAATGACATCTCTGGTGGTTCCTGGTATTTCGGTAACGATTGCTCTTTCTCTTCCGAGAAGTTGATTAAAAAGGGAGGATTTGCCAACATTTGCTCGACCGGCCAACACAACTTTAATTCCTTGGAAAATCTTTTTTTGGAAATGTGTTCTTTTAAAAATTTTTTCCATTTTTTCATTTAAAGAGGCAATCCTCTTTTTAATATTTTTCTCGAGTTCTTTCGCCTCTTCTTCGTCAGCAAATTCAATTAGATATTCGGTTTGGGCCAAGAGTTCCTTCAATTCTTCGCCGAAATTTTTAATTATTAATGAGACTTCACCCCTTAATTGAGCAAGAGCCATTTTCGCTTGTTTTTCTGTTTGGGCAGATATTAAAGGCAACAATGCTTCCGCTTGGACCAAATCAATTTTGCCGTTAAGAAATCTTCTTTTTGTAAACTCGCCAGGTTCTGCTAAAATTGCTCCAGCCTTTTTAAGGATTTCGCAAATCCTTTGCGGAAGATAGAACCCACCATGGGAAAATATTTCCGCCATATCTTCACCAGTATAACTGTTTGGTGAGTAGTAAACTGCGACGGTCACTTCGTCGATTATTTTGTTATTTTCCCAATCAATAATCTCTCCTTTGATAATTTTTCGGGCAGGAAATTTTTGATATTCTTTTTTGGGGCGAAAAATCTTTTTAAGGATAGAAATGGTTAACGGTCCAGAAACCCGAATTACTGCCATTGCGCTCCTTCCGAGCGGGGTGGCTAATCCGTAGATCGTCTTATTTTCGGTCATTATTGTGGAGCCACGATCACATTCTTTTTGTTACCAGTGCCCTTAATAGTGTAAAATTTTATTCCCGAAATTTGGCTTAAAGTTTCGCTCACAATTGCAATTTCCTTATCGGTAAGTTGGTCTAAAGCCATTTCTTTTTTGGTTTCTAAGACAATTTTCGCAACGGCTAAGGCTTTCTTTTTAAGAAAATTGACTCTGCGCATCCGATAACCACTTACATCCAAAATAAGGGGTACAAAATGGCCTGCTCTTTTTTTCACTACTAATCTGACTAAATATTGAAGAGCCTTTAAATTTGCCCCTCTTTTACCAATGAGTAGACCGGCATATGGTTTTGCTTTGATGTTCGCATAGTAGCCATTTTTTTCTTCTTTCACATCAACTTTTGCTTTTACTCCTAGATAAGAAAGAAATTCTTTTACTACTTCCTGGATAATTTCGTTTATGGGTTTAGTTTCGTTTTTATTTTCAACCATTTTAAACCTCCTTTTTGGAAAATTAAACTCTCCATAATCGAGAGTACATTAAAAGTAAGCCAATATAATTGTAACCCTGAAGGAAAATTTAAAAAAATCAGGGTTAAAAAAATGGGGAAAATAAAAGTTAAAAAAATATTTTTTTTGTCAGGATTGGTTAAAATATTTTGTAGGAGAAAAAATATTCCCATCATAATTGGTAGCACATAAATTGGGTCTTTTACTGATAAATCTTTTAGCCAGAAAATAAAACTTGCTTTTCTTAAATCAATAGTTTGGCGAAATACTGAATATAATGCCCAAAATACCGGTAACTGAATAATTAATGGTAGACAACCAGTAAAAGGGTTTATCTTGTATAGTTGATATAACTGCATTGTTTCCCGATTCAAAGTCTGAGGGTCATCTTTATATTTTCTTTTTAATTCCTCTAATTTTGGTTGTAAAAGGTGTAATTTTCTCATCTGTTCGTTTTGCATCCGACTAAAAGGAAAGAAAAGAAGTTTCATCAGTAAAGCAAAGAAAACAATCGCCACACCATAATTTTGAAAAATTTTATATAAAAACTTTAAAAGAAAAAGAATTGCTAAACTAAAACTTCTTGGCCAACCTAAGGGAATTGCCTTTTCTAAATCCTTTTTAAAACCTTTTAGGAGATTATACTCCAAAGGAGCGAAGATAAGAGATAGTTCGGATTTATCTTGATTAGTAGAATAAATAATTATACCACCTTCTTTTTCCCTTTTTAAAAATTGACAAGAATCAAAAGGAAAGGAAGGCAAAAGGGCAAAGAGAAAATATTTATTTTTCATTACCAGCCAATCGATTTCATTTTCGTAAATAAATTCATCCTTTTTCATTTTGCGAAAATCAAATTTCTTCACATTTCTTTTGAAATAATATTGATAATGGGCGTAATTTAAATCTTCGTTGGTGTCCTTTTCAGTAAAATTTAAAAACTTATCAAAATTTAGAGAAAAATAACTGCCCTTTGCTAAACCGGTTAAGACAAAAGATAATTGATAGTCATCCTTTAGTTTATATCTTTTTGTTATCTTCTCTTTTCCGGATTGGGTTTCAAAAACAATCTCGTTATTTTTCTTTTCGTATTTAAAAATTTCCCAAGTAAGATCATAATTTTTATCTTCCTGAAAGATAGTTAAACCAAAATAATTGCTTTTCGGACGCAATAGTTCACAATCATAATCCTTTAAATAAACCGATTTTAACACACCGCCTAAATTAGAAAAGGTTAATCTTATTTTACTATTTTCCAAAACAATTATTTCTTCTTTTATAGTATCTACTTTTGTTTTCACTGTTTTTAGAGTATCGATTGGCAAGCTTTCCTTAACCTTTCCTTCTTTTGGTTTTTCAATTTGGGGCTTGGGTAAAAATAGATATTGCCAAATAACTAAAACTAAAAATATTAAAATAAAAGCAATAAAAAAGTTTTTTATTTCTTCCATCTTAATTTTTCAGCCATTTTTTCCGGGGGGTCATAACCACCAGAAAATAAAGGTTGACATCGAATAATTCTTAAAATTATTAAGACTATCGCAAAATAAATTGGGTATCTATTCAAACACAAAATTGCGTATTCTGAACAATTCGGATAAAAACGACAAACTTTACCAGAGAGAGGAGAGATGATTTTTTGATAAATTCTTAATAAAAAAATAAATATCCTATTCAACATTTTTTGCCAAATCTAATAATTTTTCTTTTAATTCATTATAAGATAATTCTAATGCTTTTTCTTTACCCATAATCCAAAAGTAATAATTATCTTTAAAATGTTCTTTATTTGTCCGATAAATTTCACGTAATCTTCTTTTTAACTTATTCCTTTTAACTGCCTTTTTAATACTTTTTTCACAACTAAAAAGTACCTTTCTTTTATCTTTTTTTAAATAAATAAGTGTTAAAAATTCATTACTCACGGCTTTCCCTTCTTTTTTTAATTCGGCAATCTCTTTTTTATGCCTAATTATTTCCCATTTTTTTAAAGCAAACTTTTTCACTCTTTACACTGTTAACCGCCATCGCCCTTTTTGTCGTCTTCTCTTAATCACATTGCGACCACCGGGCGTGCGCATTCTCACCAAAAAGCCGTGAGTTCTTTTTCTTTTAATTCTTGATGGTTGATAAGTCCTTTTAGGCATAAATTATTATAATTAATATTTAAAAAATGTCAAAATTTATTCTATCTCTTCACCGAAAATTGTTACTATAAATTCTGAACGATTTTTGAGAATTCTATTATGACTGTTTTTATAAAAAGTATCTCAATTTATCGTCAAAGGAACGAAGAAAGGCGGTAACCTTTTTGTTTTCTTTTTTTCTATTATATTATTGATTCTTCAATTAAATAGTTAATAAATAGTTAACACATTTTTAAACATCGAAGCAAAAACTCGGGGAGAAGAATTGTTGCAGGGATAGGTTCTAAAGAGTTAGAAACAACGATTTTAAAAGAATTAAAGAAGACAAACTTTAAAAGAGAAAGATAGTAATTCTAAAAAGATTCTAAAAAGAAGGAAATTAATAATTTTTCAAGGATTTTTATTAATAAATTTCCAATGAAAGATACAAATAATCTCTTTGCTAATTAGATATTTTTGTAAATCAAGTTGATGGTAAGGTAAAAATGGTAGATACCGGTATATGAATAACGAAAGAGTTTATCAACAAAGATACCAAAAATTTTGAGATAAACATACATTAAAATGAAGAACCAAGGGTAGGAAAAAGATATTGATTTTAAAATAATATTTATTAAAATATTTTAATGTTTAATAAAAGAGGAGGTCTTTTATGAAAAAAGAAATAATCGGTATTTTTTTATTTTTAATCTTCTCCTTTTCTTATTCCCTTATCTCACCAGAACTTTCCGAAATAATCAAAACTGCCAAAGATAACGAATTAATTCCAATAAATATCATCTTAAAAGAGCAGTTTGATAGCGATGTCTTAAACAGAATGGTGGATGGGCTACCGAAAAAAATTCGTCGTGTAGAAGTTGCAAGGATTCTAAAAACCTTTTCTTATGAGAAACAGGCAAATCTTGTTTCCTATCTAAAAGCAAAAGAGAATGTTGGTAAAGTGAATGGTATTGTTCAACTATGGATTGGCAATATTGTCCATTGTAAGGCAACCAAGGATGTGATTTTAGAAGTGGAGAAAAGAGATGATGTCTGGTTTGTTGATAATGATTTGAAATATTGTCCCAATCTATTACCAAAACCACAAAAAGGTGATATTACTAAAATTAAAGATGCGATAACTTATGGAGTGAGAAAGATTAGAGCACCAGAGGTTTGGGCGCTTGGTTATACTGGACAGGGAATTGTTGTTGGTTTGATTGATACCGGTGTCAATTATAATCATTTAGATTTAAGAGACCATATGTGGGAAGATCCAAATTATCCTTATCATGGTTGGAATTTTGAGCAGAATAATAATAATCCGATAGATAATCATGGTCACGGAACCCATTGTGCCGGAACAATTGCTTCTGATGGAACTGCGGGAACCCAATGTGGCGTTGCGCCTGATGCCCAAATTATGGCATTAAGGGTAAGGACGGTTGCTGATACAATCGCTGAAAGTCAGGTATGGCAGGCAATGGAATTTGTTATCTCGCCGCCTCTATCACCGGAGAATGGCGGTGATTTAATCTCAATGTCTTTGGGCTGGATGATATCTTGGAATCCAAGACAGGCAATCTGGCGAACAAATTGTAACAATGTTGGTGCCGCTGGTATTCCAATGATTGTTGCTGCCGGTAATGAACAATATATTTCACCACCAAATTCTTGTCGTTGTCCTGGTAATGTGCCTTCTCCTTGGCGCCATCCACAAAATGGTGCCCAAGGTGCCCAATCTGATGTGATTTCTATTGGTGCTACTGATTCTTTAGATAATATTGCTTCTTTTTCTTCCCGTGGACCAGTAACCTGGCAGAATGTTCCACCTTTTAATGATTATCCCTATCCACCAGGATTGAAAAAACCCGATGTTTCGGCACCAGGAGTTGATGTTTTGTCTTGCGATTATCAAAATAATAGTGGTTATCGGTTAATGAGTGGAACTTCGATGGCAACACCGCATGTGGCTGGGACAGTTGCCTTAATGCTTTCTAAGAATCCGGAATTGACACCGAGAGAGATTGACTCAATTTTACAAACAACAGCGGTTGATTTAGGTTTACCAGGTAAAGATACTTTATTCGGTGCTGGAAGGATTGATGCCTATAATGCGGTGATGGCAACACCATTGCCGACTGGTGTGAGATATTATCGCCATATAATTGTTGACAACCCACCAAATGGTAATGGTGATGGAATTATTAACCCTGGTGAGGAGATTGAGATGCCTTTATGGGTGATAAATCGTTGCGATTATCAGGTATTAGGTGTTTGGGGAAAACTTGTTTTAGATACAATTGACCCGAATATTACTATCACTGATTCAGTGAAATATTTTGGAAATATTGCTGCTGGTGAATCGGCTTATACCGGTGAAGATGGATATAATTTTCAAGTATCTTCTGCTTGCACTAATGGTTATTCAATAAAATTCAATTTGGAACTAAGAGATACTTTAGATTCCTTATGGATTTCGCCATTAGAGTTAAAAGTAGGCACACCAATTTTAGAACCAAGAGGAGTAATTGCTTGGGATTCGCCACCAGGTGGAAATAATAATGGAAAAGTTGACCCAGGAGAGACTGCTTATGTTGCAGTTGGAATTAAAAATACTGGTTTGGGAAATGGATATAATGTTTATGCTATTTTAAAATCTGGTGATCCAAGATTTATTGTTTTAGATTCTTTTGGTACTTATGGCACAATCTTAGTAGATAGCGTGATATATAACCAAATTGACCGATATAAAGTTTATGCCAGTTCTTCAATACCAAGAGAATTTCCTGTTCCTTGTACATTAATTATTAATTCCGAAAGTTGGACATTTGTAAAATCATTTTATATTGTTGTTGGCGAAGTGACAATTGTTGACCCAATTCCTGATGGTCCAAGAGTTCCAGCAAGATATTGGGCATACGATAATATTGATACTTTCTATGTTGAATGTCCAGAATTTGAATGGGTTGAGATAAGAGACATCGGTGTGCGGTTGCCCATCACTGGGGATGACCAGACAATTCAATTTAATTTACCATTCCCATTTAGATATTATGGAATTCTTTATACTGGTCAATTTTCAATCTGTGGCAATGGTTGGATAACACCGGAATATACTACTTCAACGGTTTATATTAATCAACCATTACCTGACCCAACAACAACAAATCCGAGTGCGATGATATGTGTTAATTGGGATGATTTATATCCACCTTATGGTAATGGTATTTGGTTCTATTATGATACCTTAAATCACCGGATGATTCTAGAATGGGATAGTGTCCATTATTATAATCCAAGAGAGCAATGGGACAAGTTTCAGATAATCATTTATGATACAACAGTGAGGACTTATACTGGTGATAATGAGATAGTTTTCCAATATCTTACTGCCAATAATTATATATCAAATACGGTTGGCATTGAAGACCAGACAAATACGATTGGCATAAATGCTTTATATAATAATACCTATCATCGTGCTTGTGCGCCCATTGTTGCTGGTCGGGCAATAAAAATAACTACTGATACAGTTGCTTATATTGGAATTAAAGAATTTGCTAAGAGATTAGAAAATAAAAAGAAAGAGGTTATTATTGCTAATCCCCAAAAAATATTAAAAATGGTTTTACCTTTCAAAGAAGCCGAGATAACGATTTTTGATATCTTTGGTAGAAAGATAAAAGAGTTTAAGGTAAAAGATAAAGAGTTAGTTTGGGACTTTAAAGATACTAACGGTAGAAAGTTAGGAGCAGGTATTTATACTTTAAGGATAAAAGCAGAGAATAATCAGGTTGTTAAAAAGATAATCCATATCAAATAAGGAGGGCTTATGCGTTACCTTATCTTATTTTTATCTATTACTTTAACCTTTGCTGGCTGGTTAGGAAAAGGGAAATTGGAAGAGCCAGTAAAGGTTAATATTCTTTCCCATACCTATCAAGAAGCGGTTTTGGAAATTTCCATTCCTGGTATTAAAACAGAAGATATTGAAAAAGGCGGAGTTATCTATACAAAACTTTATCTCCTTGGTGAAGAAGGAACAACCGAAGAGGTTGGCAAACCGGAATTACCCAAGATTAGTAGGGTTATTGGTATTCCTGATAATGGCAAAGTAGAAGTTGAAATTCTTGAAAGCCGATACGAGACTTACGAAAATATTCTTGTCTATCCCTTCCAACCACCAACAACTGATGAGAAAGAAAATTGGGAGTTTGTTATTGACAGGTATTTTTATAATACTAATACCTCCTATCCGGAAAATATTTTGTTTAGTTTATCTTATGCCCGTTGGCGAGAAACCTATTTAGCAAACCTTATTTTCGTTCCTTTTAATTATGATGCGGTTAATAAAAGATTAAAAGTATATCACTATC
>JBDRVE010000033.1:0-11283 GCA_039801725.1 candidate division WOR-3 bacterium
GTATTTATTCTTGCCTTTTATTTCTTATTAAGTTTTGAATAATTATTTAAAAATTTTATATTTTACATTCTATAATTTATTTCGTTAATTAATTTTAAAAGTTATATTATAGAGAATAGACAATTTTATTAGAAACCCTTTCGGTAGTTTGACAGAAGATAAATTTTTATTATAATAATATTCTTAAAATGTTTAATTTTTTAGCAAAAAATCGGATTAAAAAGTTTTCATTTCAGGGCGGAGTACATCCAAAAGAAAATAAGCATTTTACGGAGAATTGTCCTATAGAGAAATTGCCTTTGCCAAAAATTGTCTATATACCTTTATCCCAACATACCGGTAAACCAGCAAAACCTCTTTTGAATATTGGTGATAAAGTTAAAACTGGACAACTTATTGGTGAAGCCGATGGCAGGATTTCCGCAAATATCCATTCTTCTATATCAGGAACAGTAAAAGATTTAAAGGAATTACCCCATCCCCTAACTTTCTCCAGAGTTTTGACTTATATTATTGAAAGTGATGGCGAAGATATTTGGGATGAAGATATTAAAAAAGATTTTGAAGAAAAAGATTTTAGTAGCGATGAGATTATTGAGAAAGTTCATAAAGCAGGAATTGTTGGACTTGGTGGCGCTGCCTTTCCGACAGCAGTAAAATTATCGCCACCAAAAGATAAAGTTATTGACACGCTTATTATTAATGGCTGTGAATGTGAGCCCTATTTAACTAATGATTATCGCTTAATGATTGAAAAACCAAAAGAGATAATTCTGGGTGCTTTGCTATTAAAAAAGGCATTGGAGAAGAATAGCCAAAATATTAGATTAATCTTTGGTATTGAAGATAATAAAGAAAAGGCAATAGAGATTTTTAATTCTTATAAGAAGGATTATAATTTTGAAGTTTATACTTTAAGAACAAAATATCCCCAAGGAGCGGAAAAGCAGTTAATAAAGGCAATATTGAAAAGAGAAGTACCAAGTGGCGGTCTTCCTTTTGATGTGGGCGTTGTCGTTCAGAATGTGAGTACTGCTTATGCTTGTTACGAAGCCTGTTATTTTGATAAACCATTATTTGAAAGGGTGATTACTGTTTCTGGAAATGGAATCAAGGAAAAAAAGAATTTGCTTGTCCGGATTGGCACACCAATAAAAGATATTGTTGAATATTGTGGTGGTTATGTTGGTGAGATAAAGAAGATAATTTTTGGTGGTCCAATAATGGGAATTGCCATCTATTCAGAAAATATGCCTGTTGTCAAGGGAACTACGGGAATTCTTTTCTTTAATGAAAAAGATGTTATTTTAGAGAAAGAGAAAGATTGTATTCGTTGTGGTCGCTGTGTTGAAGCCTGTCCAATGGGACTTTTGCCTTGTGAATTACATAAATTTATTAAAAGAAGAGAGTTTGAAAAGGCAAAAGAATATTCTCTTTTAGATTGTATTGAATGTGGTTCTTGTGCCTTTGCCTGTCCAGCAAGAATAAAACTTGTTCAATCTTTTAAATTTGGTAAACAAGAGATTATAAAAAGGGAAAGAAAATGAACGAAAAATTGATTGTTTCAGTTTCTCCCCATATAAAAAGTGATGTTTCAGTTGATAAGATAATGTGGAGTGTTGTTTGGGCATTAATTCCGGCAGCAATTGGTGCTGGCTATTTCTTTGGGATAAAAGCAATAATTCTTATAATCCTTTCAGTAATTACTGCCTTAATTAGTGAATATCTCTATAACCTCATTTTTAAAAGAGAAATTTCTATATTTGATGGTAGTGCGGTAATTACTGGCATACTTCTTGCCTTTAATTTACCACCAAATGTTCCTTTCTTTATTCCGATAATTGGTTCTTTCTTTGCGATTGTTGTTGTTAAGCAACTTTTTGGTGGTTTAGGATATAATTTCTTAAATCCGGCATTGGCGGCAAGAGCCTTTTTAGTTGTCTCTTTTCCCCAAACAATGAGTGCCTCTTATATTGCTCCTTATTATGGAACAATAAGTGGTTTTGATGCGATAACCCAAGCAACACCACTAACTGCTATCAGAAATACGAAAATAATGGGTACACCACAGGATTTAGAAATTTTATTAAATAAGGCAACAAGTTGGGAAAGTTTAAAAAATCTATTTATTGGTAATGTTGGTGGTTGTTTGGGCGAAACCTCTGCTCTATTATTATTGATTGGTGCTATCTATCTTTTAATAAAAAAATATATTGATTATCGGATTCCTTTAAGTTATATTTTAACCTGCTTTATCTTATCCCTTTTTATTCTGCCGATAAAAAGGTTTCCCAATTATCATATTTTCCAAATTATTTCCGGTGGACTCATCCTTGGTGCCTTTTTTATGGCAACCGACTATGTGACTTCACCAATCACTAAAAAGGGAAGAATAATTTTTGGTATTGGTTGTGGTATTTTAACAATGTTAATTAGACATTTCGGTGGTTATCCGGAGGGTGTCTCTTTTTCTATTTTATTAATGAATGTGGCAACTCCACTAATTGAAAGATATACAAAACCAAGGGTTTTTGGCAAGAGGTAGTTATGAGACAGATATTAGTATTAACTTCCGTTTGTGTTGTTAGTGCTTTACTTTTAAGTTATGTTTATCTCTTTACTATACCAAAAATAAAAGAGCATAAAGAGAAATTTTTTACCTCTGCCTTATCAGAGATTTTTCCTAATATGGGTGGTTATAAAGAAGTTGTTAAGGATAGTTGTTATCAAATTTTATCAGAAGATAAAACAAAGATTATTGGCTTGGTTTTCCGAACTGGTGAGAAAGGTTACGGTGGAATTATTGAGATGTTCGTGGGGATTGATACCTTAGAAAAGGTCTGTGGCTTAAAGATTGCTTCGCCAGCCGAAGGATTAAAAGAGACACCTGGTTTAGGATTGAAAATCAGGGAAGATAAATTTAAAAACCAATTTTTAGGAAAGATAAAAGAGCAAATAAAGTTAAAAAAAGAAGGTGGTGAAATTGAAGCAATCACTGCGGCAACAATATCTTCTAAGGCGGTTTGTGATGGTATTAGAAAGGGGATTGAAAAATATAAAAAATATTTAAAAGAAGAATGAGGTTTAAATATTTTTGGAATGGAATTATTTTAGAAAATCCAGTATTAATCTTAATGATTGGCTTATGCCCTACCTTAGCAACCTCAATTTCCGCACGCGATGCCTTGGGAATGGGAATTGCTGCTTCTTTTGTCTTGATCTTTTCTAATATCTTTGTTTCGGCAATAAGAAAGATTGTGCCTGACAATATTAGAATACCAGTTTTTATTATCATCATCTCAACTTTTGTTACTATTGTTGATTACATCTTACAGGCTTACGAGCCGAATATGTATAAAGTTCTTGGTGTTTTTGTACCTTTAATTGTTGTCAATTGCATTATCTTGGGAAGAGCCGAAGCCTTTGCCTATCGTTATGGAATATTTGATTCTTTCCTTGATGGTTTAGGAAAATCAGTTGGTTTCACTTTGGTTATCTTCATTATGGGAACAATAAGAGAAATCTTAGCCCAAGGAACCTTTTTTGGAATGAAGGTAATGCCTGATGCCTATATCAATAACTCTTTATTATTTATGATATTTCCACCTGGCGGATTCTTATTGATTGGAATTTTAAAGGCAATCGTGAATAAATTATTTTTAAATAAATAAAGATTATGAATATCTCACCCGCAAAAGTATTTTTTGCCAGTTTTTTAGTCCAGAATATTTTATTAATGCGTTATATTGGTCTTTGTCCTTTCTTTGGTGTCTCCACAAGGATTTCTACCTCTTTTGGTATGGGACTGGCAGTTATTTTTGTAATGCTTTTAGCAACACTTATTACCTATCCGATTTACCATTTCTTTTTAGTGCCCTTAAATTTAGAATTCTTAAGAACTGCCTCTTTTATCTTAGTAATTGCCAGTTTAGTTCAATTTGTTGAGATGTTTTTAAAAAAGAGTTATCGCCAATTATACAATGCCTTAGGAATTTATCTACCATTAATTACTACTAATTGTGCGATTTTAGGAACAACCTTTTTGGTAATTGATTATCGTTTCCATTTATTGAATACAATAATCTTTGCCTTAGGAACCGGATTAGGTTTTATGTTAGTTATCATTCTTTTTGCGGCAATTAGAGAGAAATTGGATTATGCTCCGATTTCTCCTTCCTTTAAAGGTTATCCGATTGCCTTTATTGCTGCCAGTTTAGTATCTTTAGCCTTTTTAGGTTTTGCTAATCTATTTGGTGCTTCCTTATGATTATTATTTCTATTTTACTTTTAGGTATTTTAGGAATTTTGATGGCAACAATTTTAACAATTGCCCATAAAAAATTGGCGGTATCGGTAGATGAAAAAGTGGCCTTATTAACCAAGGTTTTACCAAATGCCAATTGTGGTGCCTGTGGTTATGCTGGTTGCGAGAATTATGCTGAAGCAATTGTTAAAGGAGAAGCCGAACCCAATCGCTGTACAGTAGGTGGCAGAGAAGTAGCAGAAAAGATTGGTGAAATTTTAGGAATAAAAGTCGAAGCAAAAGAGAAAATGGTTGCGGTATTAACCTGCCAAGGTGGCATTGAAGAATGTAAGGAAAGATTTATTTATGATGGTCATTTAGATTGTAAAGAAGCAAATATTATCCACCAAGGAATGAAAGCCTGCTTTTTTGGATGTTTAGGATTAGGAACCTGCGTTAATGTTTGTCCTTTTGGAGCAATAAAGATGGATGAAAAGAAAAGGCTGCCGGTAATTGATGAAAATAAATGTACCGGTTGTGGTATTTGTGTAAAAGAATGTCCTAAAGGAGTCTTAAAACTTATTCCCAAATCAAAACTTGTCTATCTTGCGTGCGTTTCGCCGGATAAAGGAAGAGAAGTAAGAGAAATTTGTAAGGTTGGCTGTTTTGCTTGCGGAATATGTATCAAAGTCTGTCCTTATGATGCCTTAAAAATGGAAAATAATTTACCGGTTATGGATTTTGAGAAATGTATTGACTGTGGCATCTGCTATCAAAAATGCCCAACAAAATCCTATGTTGATAAAGTAAAAAAAAGACCTTATGCTTTAATTGATACCACTTGTAATGGCTGTGGTGAATGTGTGAAAGTTTGTCAATTTAAAGCAATTGAAGGAAAACCAGGAGAAAGACATAAAGTAATAATCGAGAAATGTGTTGGTTGCGGCGAATGCTTCCGGATTTGCCCAATCAAAGCAATCACCATGGTTGGTGCTTTAGGTTATACAAAAAAAGAAGTATGAAAAAATGTTTTCTTTGTAATAAGAGAATACCTAAAAGATTTTGTCTTTATTATCAAAATGATATTTGTTCCCTTTGTTGTGGCGAAAAAAGAAGGGAAGAAATTATTTGTCCAAAAGATTGCTCTTATTTAAAAAGTGCTCAAACCCATTTAAAGGAAAAACTTAATATTCCTTTTTTAAATTATGAAGAAGATTTTAATAAAAATTTAAGAAAGCAACTGATTAATTTAAAAAATACGCGACTGCGCGATTTAAAAGAAGAAGAAATACTAGAAATAATAGAAATTTTAATAGAAAAAATAAGATTAGAAACCAAAAACCTAATTTATGAACCAAAGATTATCGATATCAGAAAACAACTGATATACGAAACATTAGAAAGTTTAATTAAAAATCATCTTAATGGTCAAGAAAATTACAAGAAATATACAAAAGAATATATTCTTACGCTCCTGAAATTAGAAGAAAAGATTATCAACAATTTAAAAGAAAAAGAAGAAAGTTACTTTAAAATATTTTCTTTATTATCTTAATTATTTTTTCTTGTGACGCATCATCTTCCTTCTCTTCTTATACCAATGTCTTTTTACTTTCTTTAATTTTCTCTTTCTTCCACAAGGCATACTAACCTCCTACTTTTAATGTTTCTTTAAAGATTTTTGATGCTCGAAATACTGGTACCCTTCTTGGCGGCAGACTTACTGGTTCATTAGTCTTTGGATTTCGAGCAATTTTTGGTCTTCTCAATTTGGTATTAAAAATACCAAAACCACGCAATTCAATTCGGTTGCCTTCTGCCAAGTTATCGATTATCTTGTCTAAAAATTTTTGGATAATCTCTGCCACATCTTTTTTAGAAACTCTTGGTGAAATTTCTCTTGTAATTTCTTCAACAATTTGTTGTTTTGTTATTGTCATAACCCCCTCCTTCCCTTATTTACAACTTCCACAGCTTGTGGCGCGACAACTACTACATCCTTTGCTACCCACATTTTTTTCTAATCCTTGGGTAGCAAAGACCGAAAATCTTTTTTCTAATTCCCTGCTACCACAAGCTGGGCACTTAACCCCTTCCTCCTTATTTAAAACCAATTCCTCAAACTCTTTTTTACATTTTAAACAAAGATATTCGTATATTGGCATAAATAATTATAACATAAAAACTTATAAAAGTCAAGAGTTAAATTTCTTGATATTTTTTATTATATTTTTTATAATTCCCTTATGGAAAAAGAAAAGAAAAAGGTCGTTAAAATTTTTGCTTTTGCTTCTTTTTTAAATGATTTGGGTTCGGATATTATCTATCCTTTATGGCCCTTGTTTATCAAAAGTTTAAAAGCAAATATGGTTGCCTTAGGTTTAGTTGATGGAATTGGCGATGCAGTAGTCTCTTTATCTTCTTTCTTTTCCGGCTATTTAGCTGATAGGATAAAAAAAAGAAAGATATTTGTTTGGCTTGGTTATCTTTTTGGTTCTTTATCAAGAATTGGCTATGCCTTAGCAAAATTCTGGCCTATACTTATTCCTTTAAAAATCCTTGACCGAGCAGGGAAAATCCGTCAGGCGCCAAGAGACGCAATAATTGCCGATATCTCTACCGACAGCGACCGGGGAAGAAACTTTGGCTTTTTAAGAGCAATGGATAATTTCGGAGCGGTATGCGGAATTATCATCGCTATCCTCTTTTTTAAACTCCTTGGCTTTAGGAAACTATTTTTCCTTGCTGCCTTGCCTTCCTTAATCGGTGCCTTTTTAATAATCCTTTTTATCAAAGAGAGAAAAATAGAAAGAAAAAAAGAAGGCAAAATTTTAGATTTCTCTTTCAAATTTTTTGATAGAAACTATTATCTCTATCTTTTTTCTTCTTCCCTATTTTCTCTATCTTATTTCTCTTATTCCTTTCTTTTGATATATGCTAATAATTTTGGTTTTAGAGAAACTTCTATCCCCTTATTTTATCTTATTTTTACTTTAACTGCTTCTTTATTTTCTCTTCCTTTTGGCAAACTTGCTGATAAAACTTCAAGAAAATTTACTCTATTTTTGGGTTATCTTTTTTGGCTTATTACAATTTTCGGATTTATCTATCTAAAATCAAAATCTTTATTATTTTTCATTTTCTTATTTTATGGATTAAATAAGGCAGCATTAGAACCAAGTCAAAAGGCTTTGGTTTCTGAATTATCACCAATAGATTTTCGCGCAACCGGTATTGGATTTTTTCAAATGATAAATGGAATAATTGCCCTCCTCTCTTCTTTTATTGCTGGTATTTTATGGGAAATATTTAATATGAAAGCTCCTTTTTATTTTTCTTTTCTTTTAACGATTTTGGCAACAATTATTTTATTGTTTGTAAAAGAAAAGCGTCACTTAATATAAATAATCTTCTTTTTTATCTTTTCATTCTCTTGCGTAATGATAATATAGTAAATTCCGTTAGGTAATTTCCTCTGCCAGTTTTTCTCAATCTTGCCTTCAAAAATCTTCTTACCAGTAATTTCATAAATAGTTAATTTCAAATTATCTTTTGGATTTAAAAGAAACTTCCCTTTTTGAATTGTTGGAATAGTTTTTGGATTTATCTTTTTAACAAGAGAAATATATTCTTTTACTCCAATATAACCGATAGTATCGGTAGTAAATTTAACTGCCCGACCAGCAACAATCGGAGCACAAGCACGATGATAAGTATTATTATACAAAGCATTTATACCAATCGTATTTGTTTGGTCTTCAATGCCAACCGTATTCGATATATAATTATTGGCAGTAAGATATTGGAAAACTATCTCATTATCACCAGTATAAGTCCTCACTGTTGTATCATAAATGACTATCTGAAACTTGTCCCATTGCTCTCTTGGATTATAATAATGAACACTATCCCATTCCAAAATCATCCGGTGATTTAAGGTATCATAATAGAACCAAATACCATTACCCGTCGGTGGATATAAATCATCCCAATTAACACATATCATCGCACTCGGATTTGTTGATGTCGGGTCAGGTAATGGTTGATTGGTATAAACTGTTGAAGTTGTATAGACAGGCGTAATCCAACCATTGCCACAAACTGATAATTGACCAGTATATAAAGTACCATAATATCTAAATGGGAATGGTAAATTAATTTGGATTGTCTGATCATCCTGAGTTATTGGCAACTGCACACCAACATTTCTTATCTCAATCCATTCAAATTCTGGACATTCAATATAAAAAGTATCAACATTATCATATGCCCAATATCTCGGGGGTCTTCTTGGACCATCAGGAATTGGATCAGTAACGAAACCCATCTCGCCAACAATAATTTCAAAAGGCTTAACAAACTCCCAACTTTGAGAATGGATAATCAATGTGCAAGAAACAGGATATTCTCTTGGTACCGAAGCATCTGTATAAACTTTGTATTTATCAAAAGTATTATATTTTATACTATCTTTTAAAATTGTATCGTAACTTCCAAAAGAATCTAAAATTATAAATCTGGGATCAGCCGATTTTAAGATAGCATACACATTGTAACCATTTCCTAAGCCAATGTTTTTAATTCCAATAGCAATATAGGCAGTTTCTCCTGGATCAAGTTTTCTATTATTATTTCCACCGGGGGTTGAATCCCAAACAATTATTCCCATTGGTGAGAGTATTGGTGCGCCAATTTTAATGTTTAAAGGACTTACCCAAGTTGATTCCAAGGTATCAACAATTACTAATTCTATTGGTAAAACATATCCATTAGTACAAGCTGGGGAAACAACAAGATTGAAACCATCTTCACCAGTAAAAGCAGAATCGTTAGGCAAAATTGTTCCAAAATATTTAACTGAATCATAAAAAACAACATTCGTATCAGGTCTTGTATGACGAATAATACCCTTTACTCCTTCCAAGGGATAATTGCTAAAACTTTTTATCCAGATAGGCATTTCACAAGACTCACCAGGATTTAAAATTCCGTCACCATTGCCTAAAGGTGGGGTATCAATTATTATATGCCTCTGATACATTGCACCGGAAGGAATTGGTTGGGCAAGAGTAGCTAAGGTGGCTACCATACATTTAATAACTTGTGTTAAGAATAAAGTATCAAATTCCGGAGCGGTAATTCTATCTCTTGTTGAATGATAATTAGGCGAAAAATTACCTTCATGAACCATTATTGCTTCAAAACCACGAGAATAATAAGAATAATGGTCAGAATTAGCTGGTGCGGTATTACTCCTGCCAATTCTTAAACCAATGTTATATCTCTGATTACAAACTATAAAAGTATCACCCATTGCAATTGAACCAATCCGATTTCCATTGTAAACGGTTACCGAATCTCGATTTGTCATTTCCGTGGCAATCATATCGCCATTAATAACTCCTAAAAGCGAATCTCTTCTTTGTCTAATTGACTCGGCATGAGCAGCACTGCCATATAATCCTTGTTCTTCCGCATTCCAGCCAATAAATTTAATTGAGTATTTAAAAGGATAACGACTAAGATATTTTGCCGCAATTAGTGCCGCAACGGTACCCGAAGCATTATCATCGGCACCCGGTGCATAAACCGAAGATTGTTCGGAAACACAATCCATATGACCGCCAATAATCCAATATTTATGTGGATAAACCAAACCTCTTTTTGTAGCAACAATATTGCTTTCCGAACGAAAAGGATGAAAATTAATAGAATCTAAATTGAATTCCTGAAATCTTTCATAAAGATAAAAGAGAGCTGACGAATTTTTTGGCGAATAAGTATAACGAGTTTTTATAGTATCCTCTCGCCCCCTAATTATTACCGGAACTTCTCCACTTAGTTCCCTTATAAATTGGGCGATTTCGCTGGGTGTAATACGGTCAATAATCTGACGAATTATCGGATTTTCCTTTCCATAATTTTTAGGAAAATAAACCGACATCTCATACTCTTCAGGAATAACAACAGGCATCATAGAAACGTGGGCAATCTCGAATCCCAAAGATGATAAAAAGTTAGCCTTTTCCTCATCAATGTTCACAAGAAAAGCACTTCTCTCTTCTAATAAAATTTCTCCATATCTTCGAATAATTTCTCTGGCATCAGATTTTTCTAAATAGGAAGAAGGATAAACAATATAAAGTTCGCCCTTCTTTAAAGGAAAAGAAGATAAAGGAGAGTATGGAAAATTTAATAAATTGATTTTATCTGCCGATATTATACCGATAATAGAATTATCAAAAAAAGCAATAGGGATTACTGGTGATTCTTTTACCTGTTTTACATAAGAAAACGGAATTCTTACAAGAAATTCCTGGGAAAAACTAAAACCACTTACTATTAATAAACTAATGATAAAAAACTTTCTCATCTCCTTTCCTCACGTTATTTATTTTATATAGATAATTTTTTTAATAATAGTCTCGTTATTGGTTTTTATCCGGATAGTGTAAATACCTGTTCCTAATTTTTTGCCTTTTTTATCTTTGAAATCCAAAATCAACATTGAACCTTTTAAATTGAATTCTCTTATCTTCCTTCCGAAAACATCAAAGATTGTAATTTGAGCTTCTTCATAAGGCAAATTAATTTTTAATATCTTTTGAGGATTGGCAACAATTATTTGTTTCTTTTTATTTTCCAGTGTCTTAGCAAATTCCTTAATTCCAATATAACCGATAGTATCGGTAGTAAATTTAATTGCCCGACCAGCAACAATCGGAGCACAAGCACGATGATAAGTATTATTATACAAAGCATTTATACCAATCGTATTTGTTTGGTCTTCAATGCCAACAGTATTTGATGTATAATTATTGGCAGTAAGATATTGGAAAACTATCTCATTATCACCAGTATAAGTCCTCACTGTTGTATCATAAATGATTATCTGAAACTTGTCCCAAGAAGCTCTTGGATTATAATAATGAACACTATCCCATTCCAAAATCATCCGGTGATTTAAGGTATCATAATAGAACCAAATACCATTACCCGTCGGTGGATATAAATCATCCCAATTAACACATATCATCGCA